>JANPKE010000124.1:0-2330 GCA_031425875.1 Nitrospirota bacterium | reverse complement strand
CTTCGACTGGCGATAGTGAAGCGAAAAACTGGCAATCCAGAGTTACTGAGGAAATAGTACCTGATCATACTGATGAAAAAACAGGTACCGATCTTGGCTCAGGGAAGCCATGCTCCACATGCGTGACCCAGTTCCCGATCGAGTTCATGCACATCGTTAGAGGAAACCGGTGTGAAGACGACCTAGGGGAGGCGGCAGAACAACAGTGCGCATATGTTGGGGCAGCTGCATGGGAGATAAGGAGAGGCAAAGTGGTGGAGCAGCTACTCCTGGCTCCTTCGGTTCTTGAGTGCGTCAAGCCTCGTCTTGTCGAGACTGATGTGCAGTGATTTTTCCTGGGTGACGATGACCGCACCAGGAGCCTGACCCTTCGCCTTCTTGACCCATTTACGCCGTGTATAGATGATCTCGCCTTTCCCACTCTTCTTCAAATCACTATAGAGCAGTGCCAACATGGCCGCGTCACGGAGAGTTTCCGGTGGCGGATCAGTCCCTTTGTCCAGTCGTACGATGACGTGAGACCCTGGCGTCCCGCGCGCATGTAACCAGAGATCGTCGCTCTTGGCCAGCCCAAACGTTAGCTCATCATTCTCTCGAGCGTTGCGTCCGACAAAGATCAGCAGCCCGTCTGTCGAGGTAAACCGACGGAACGGGCCACGGCGCTGCTCAGTGGTGCGAAGTTCCTTGCGGACAGCCGTGTTCAGACGCGTAGGAGGTACGGCGGGTGGGGTCCAGCTTCCTTGCTCAATGTGCGTGAGCTCCTGGCGCAGCTTCTCGAGACCATGTTCGGCTCGCTCGATACGCGGCTTGAGTTCACGTTCAGCGGCAAGATATTTGCGATGCTTTCGAAAGTAGTCGTCCATATTGCCCTGGGCTGATTTTATTGGGTCGAGCGGAATCGTGATGGTGGGGAGTCTGTCATCGAAGTAATCTGTCATCTCCATATGATCGGCTCCCTTCGTGATCGCACCGAGATTGGCCTTGATCAATTCTCCATATCGGGCATAGTCGTGATAGGCGGTAGCTCGTGAGAGGTCGTTCCGCCAGGCCGCAATGAGTCGCTGTTCTTTCTTGAGAGTTTTCTTGAGGACGCGCAGACGGGCCTCTTGTATTCGGTCGACGACCCGTGAGGTCTCCTGTTTACGGTAATGCGCATCAATTGCTTCTGAAACAGGGAGCATGTCTCCGCCTGTACGTGCGAAACGGCTGGGCACCGTATCGCGGGCGGCGTGGCGTTGAGGTGGCGGGGCATAGGCCTGTCCGGCGCGCGTATGTTGACGAGAGAGCTCTCTCAGCACGCGGCGTTCGGCATCCAAGACCAGGATGTTCGCCTTGTTGCCGGTCAATTCGCATACGATGCTGTGCGCGCCTTCTTTCCCAATAATCTGCAATTCAACGATACGGTCATTCCCGATCTGACGAATATCGTCGATCCTCGCTCCTTGGACATGGGCTCTGAGAAACTGGCAGAACGGTGGAGGTGTTGGAGGATTGACCGGCGAGTGGGTAGTGAGGTGCACACGAGCGGTGTCTGGTTGGCAGGAAAGCAACAGTCGATGGGTCTGTCCCGGTACGCGCACATCCAGCACCACGGTATGGTCTGTGGGCTGCTGAATCTTCTGAATCCAACCACCACGAAGGAGCGGGGAAATCTCTGTCAGTACCTCTGTCACATCCGATACGGTTAACATGAGGAGTCCATCCCAATCTGGGCACATACTGTGCGCACTTCTTCCGTCCGCACTGTACGATCTGTCATAAAAACCCGCAAGAGTGTCAGTCAGGTTTCTGGCATCATTACCAACCGCTCGGCTATTCTCGCGATCTCCCCAGGCGGCGTAGGGGCCAGAAGAAGTGGCTGGGCTACACCGCCACTGCAGCGTGGCATTGCTGTCTGGCCTCTCGCTTGCGCTCACTCTCCCGCTACGCTAGAGTTCCTCCAGCATCTCTTGGATACTCATTCCAGCATGCTCCTTCTCGATTCGCAGCGGCTTGCGCAATTACGGGATGAATTTCGTCTCTCGATGCGGCGGTTATTTGTCGATCTGTGCCAAGAAGTGCATGCCCACCACGCTGATCTGGCTAGAGAATTCTGGCTTCCAACCGACTTCTTTGATCGTCTCTACTCCAGCCTCCAGCCGAAGGCCTATTCCAACTGGAAAGTTGTCGGATGGATCGAGACGCTGAACGACCTCGTGTATCTCTTAGATGTACTCCGTCAGCTACAGAGCGAACAGGATCGGCCCGAGTTTGCAGCACAATTGTTGAACGAGTGTCAGGAGAAGTTTTTTGAGCATGGTTATCTGGATGACCTCTTTCCCACAGGCCAA
>JANPKE010000123.1:0-3981 GCA_031425875.1 Nitrospirota bacterium | reverse complement strand
CGGCGTACTTCCTTATTCAACGCAAAGTAACCCACAAAGGGTTAGCGATCAGGAAAGACCAGGTCTATGACATGGTCGTCTACGCCGCCTTCGGCGTGTTTCTAGGTGGCAGGATTGGCTATACGCTGTTCTACAATTTTTTCTATTACATCCAAAACCCATTGAAACTGCTGGCAGTGTGGGAAGGCGGCATGTCCTTCCACGGCGGCCTCATCGGGACCGCTATCGCACTACTCTGGTTCAGTAGGCGGCAGGGCATTCCGACCTATACCGTTGCGGATTTAGCGACAGCCGTCACGCCGATTGGATTGGGGTTTGGCCGGATAGGCAACTTTATCAACGGGGAACTCTATGGCCGATCGACGGATGTGGACTGGTGCATGGTCTTCCCGACAGGGGGCCCCGCCTGCCGCCATCCCTCGCAATTATACGAGGCAGCACTGGAAGGGTTGACGCTGTTTGTGGTGCTCTGGTGGCTCGATCGACGTCCGACCCCGCCTGGTACGATCTTCTGGACCTTCATCACCGGATACGGCATCAGCCGACTGACCGTTGAACTCTTTCGTGAACCCGATCAGCACTTGGGCTTTATTCTTGGACCGATTACCATGGGGCAGGTTCTCTCCTTACCCATGGTGCTGGTTGGAATCACCATGCTGATCTTGGGCTATTACAAGAATTCACCCAGTCCTTCACCCACGACAAAACAGTAAGTTTCTGTTCGGAGCACTGGCAACTCGAAACTGAGTCAGTACGGCATGTCGTCATCGTCGAGACCGACATGGTGACCCAATTCGTGGACAACAGTATCGCGCACTTCCTGCACCACTTCTTCAGGACTCTCACAACAGCGAAGGATCGGTCCGCGATAGATGGAAATTCGTGGCGGCGCTTCACCTCCCGGCCTGAAGAAGGAATCGGCGGCCAGCGACTGACCTTGGTAGAGGCCGAGCAAGTCATCCTCGCCGTCTAGTTCCAGGTCCTGTAACACCTCCTCCGGTGGTTCTTCTTCCACGAACACGGCAATAGACTCCATGAGCTTGGCGTAGGGAAGAGGCAGGTCCGCGATTGCCTGCTGAACCAGTTTTTCAAAGGCTTCAGATGAGAGAGGGTCGTGCCTGGCCATTATTTCATGCTCCACGCGTCTATAACTCCACAGCCATTGCACATCGCAGAAACAGACAGTGGAAGCGAACTGATTCGACACCTAGGCTTTGTTGGACCGCGACTTTATAGAACTCACTCTGCGTGCGGTACTGCTCCGCGCGAGCCACCGCCTGATCGGCTGATATCGCATCCGTTTTATAGTCAGCCACCCACAGCGCTCCATCCAACCGGTAGATCAGGTCGATCACTCCTTCCATGACCTGCCTGTTACCCCACGGCATGACGAAAGGGACTTCTCGGCCAAGGATTTGGGACGACCGGAGGCGTCTATAGGCTTCCGATCGACCGAACATCGCAAGAAGATCGGTCACGGATTCAGCGACGGCTTCAGCCTGAGGCTGGTCGTCCGGCCCAAGGATTGCCTGTACGGCTAAGACTACCTGCGCACATAACCCAGAGGGGTCCTGTGAAAAATCCCATCGCTCGAGCAGGTGGTGAGCCACCACACCAGCCAACCGCCCAACCGCGGCATCCTGTCGAACTGGCGTCGTTTCACGCACAACCCGCGCCGATCGTTTACCCAGCGTCGTCGGTGTCAGATGATGGGAGGTCTCACGAACTTCGGTCCATCGAGCGGTCCTGATCTCCCACCGCTCCGCAATCTCTTCCAGATTGATCAACACCTCACTGGCTGTTCTGTCCGAACGTCGGCGTGGCCGCTTTCGTTCCGGTGCCTTGATCACTCGATGGGGAATCGCGCTGGCGCCGATCTTCAGAACCTCCGTCGAGGCGGTTCCGATCTCCCCCGTCCCGATATTCTGCAGCAGGTCAAAGACCGTTTCGCCGATTGAGCGGCCGGTGATCCCTCCTGACAACAGCAACAGCTCTTTGGCCCTGGTCATCCCCACATAGAGCACGCGTCGCCGTTCCGCTTCTTCTCGCAGTCGCAGTTTGTGCTGGACCAGCAACGAACCGAGGGACCGATGACGGTCAAGGGAGAGACCATAGATGCCACTCGACCAATCATAGGAGACCTGCGGCACGCTTCGCTCCCGCCCACTCCCTTGGTGAAGGCCCGGCAGCACAACAATGGGGAATTCCAACCCCTTGGCCTTATGAATCGTTAAGACATGCACGGCTTCGAGCGACTCCTCGGCAAGAGGACTCTCCGATTCGTCCGGTTGTTCGTCAAGGCGGGCGATCATGAGCTCCACAAATCCGCTCAAGGTCATGTGGGGCCGGTCGGCCAATGACGCAGCCGTCTGTTTGACTTTCAGGAGGTTGGCCACGGCCTGTTCGCCATGGAGCGAGGCAGCCGCCAGATCCAGGATCGGCAATCGGTCAAATATCAGCGCGATGGCCTCGGCCAATGGCAGCATGGCGATAGCCCGGTGCAGCCACGCCAGGTGGTCGTACAGCCGCCGAACAGCAGCCGCGCGGGCATGGGACCACGACTCGAGACTCACAACATGGAGATAATTGAAATGCCCCGCCTGCTTGAGCTCATAGAGCTCCCGATCCGTCAGCCCTCCAAGTGGTGAGCGAAGGAGACCGGCTAACGCGATCTCGTCCTGAGAATGATCCAAGACCCGCAGCAGATTAACGAGGTCGATCACCTCCTGACGACGATAGAAATGCTTTTCCCCCTCGATGACGTAGGGAATATCGTGCCGGCGCAAGGCATCGAGATAGGCATCGGCTTGCGTAAGCTTTCTGAAGAGCAACGCGATGTGTCCCGGCTTCACGGAGGGACGACTCAGGACCTCGTCGTTCAGCCAGCGAGCCAGCACTTCGCTCTCGGCTCTCGTCGCCCCTGCCGCATCGAATGTCTCGGCTTCACCATCCGGTGTGGTTACGCTGAGACGAACGCCCGGTTCGATTGATGCCTGACGCCGTTGGGGTCGCACCTCCAGCCGGACATTCGCTGGCTGGACCAGCGGCTGTCGTTCGAACAACCGATCGAAGACCTCATTCACCGGCTCTAACACGGCCACATCGCTCCGGAAGTTCGTGGTCAACGTCTGGGCCACTCCACCGTCCCCCGTGACTTTTTCCACAACGCGGTCGAAGGCTTCGATATCGGCTCGCCGAAAGGCATAGATCGACTGTTTGGGGTCTCCCACAATGAAGAGTTTCCCTGGTTCGAGCGCCATCTCGTGCCAGTGAGCCGCCTGGCTCCCCTGCCGCTCCGAGACCGCAAGGATGATCTCGTACTGCACCGGGTCTGTGTCCTGAAACTCATCGACCAACACGGCTCGATAGTCCCGTTTAATCCGTTCACGGACTAACGGATGTTCAAGGAGTAGTGTCCGTGCCCGTGCTAGCAACCCATCAAACGAAATCCAGCCCTGCCGGGCAAAGGTTTCACGAATATTCCGCACCAGCGGTATGAGCAGAGTCACGAGATCGTTCAAGAACGCATGGTCGACCGCCAAGAGCTGTTGCGCCGCCTGAATGAGCGCGGCCGCCTCTTTGAAATCACCTTTCTCCCATCCACCCACGGCGCTCCCGAGATCCTTGCTGAGCCATTCTCGCTCTTCCATCGCCAGGCCTTGCCGGCCTGGCAACCCATTGTCTGCCATGAGGCGCATTAACGACGACGCGGCGGCGAGCATCTGCTCAACCTTGCGGCGCTTTGGTCGATCGTATGTCTTCAACAGCTGTTCCGCCCGGTCTCCCATATGTTGTATCCAACTCAAGACAACCGGTGGCACTGCTGTCGATGCGAGTTGTTGCTGCAGATTGCCAAGGTCGATCAATTCACTGCACAAGGAACGGGCCACCGTTCTGACCATGTCAAGAGTGGTCGATGACAAGACTGATCGCCAGAGGCGATGTTGTTGTCCGGCTCGGCTCAATTCCTGGTCGAGCCAG
>JANPKE010000122.1:0-3280 GCA_031425875.1 Nitrospirota bacterium | reverse complement strand
GATCTCGGCTTCATGGTACTCGGCTTTATTATTGAACGAGTCAGTGGGCAATCGCTGAGCGAATATTTTCTCGAGCACATTGTGTGCCCGTTGGGTGAGCCTCGAATCGGATTTATCCTGCCCGGACAGCACCGTGCACTTTCTAACAGCCGAAATGCCGATAGGGGTGGTATAGCGCCGACGGTGATTGATCGATGGCGAGGACACCTCTTATGTGGAGAAGTTCACGATCAGAATGCAGCTGCGTTGGGTGGCGAGGCTGGTCATGCCGGGCTGTTTGGGACTGTAGACGCGGTGTTGGCGATCTCAGGCGAGTGGTTGGGAGCGTATCATGGCCGAGTAACGATCCTCGATCGGGCCATGGTCCATGAATTTACGCGAAGACAGAAGTTGGAAGGATCTTCCAGTTGGGCGCTCGGGTGGGATACACCGTCAGTCCCTTCATCTGCAGGGCGCCATTTCGCAGCTCAATCATTTGGCCATCTTGGCTACACGGGGACTTCCCTTTGGATTGACCCCGTGCGAGAACTGGAGGTCGTCCTGCTCTCAAATCGCGTGCATCCATCGAGCAGGAATGAAGCGATTCGTGAATTCCGTCCGGCGATTCATGATCTGGTGTATCGCGAATTCATCGGCTCGATTTAAGCCTGATCTGGGTAGTCAAGCCACGTTTCTTTTTCGGCGAGATAGCGAGTTCCCTTAAAATTGGCCCGCGTTCTCATGCGAGTGAACCCGAACCCTTGAAGTTTATCCACTAATTCTTTCACTGTTGCGGCAATGGTCGAGTGTGAGCGACTCTCAACCACGAAGGATTCATACATAATCTTCGCCGAATATCCCGATGGGGTCCGATTGACCAGAATGGTGCGGTTGAAATATCGATCGCTCGGATCAACTCCTTCAAGCTGATGTTTCTCGACCAATCCTTCTTTCTTAAACATCAGTGGCAACGTGCTCATGCTTCCTTATCCCCCCCAGAAATAACAATTGACGACAAGTCTACATTTTTCAATTATAGAAGGTCATTCATATAGCCTGCAACTCGTTGACAAGTGTCGCATCGATTACTATGATGCCACCCCTCATCCAGTCAGAGGCGCGGCTAGTTCCATCCCATGAATATCCCCAATAGCCTCACGATTCTTCGCATCCTTCTGATCCCCGTCTACATAGGGTTCATGACCTACGGCTCATATGGGTTCGCACTCTTGACACTACTCATCGCAGGACTGACGGATGCCATTGACGGTTATCTGGCACGCAAACTGAATCAGCGGACACGATTAGGGACCGTACTTGACCCTCTGGCAGACAAGCTGCTGCTGACGTCGAGTTTCATCTCGCTGGCGATGCTGCATTTGGTGCCGTCCTGGCTGGTTATCCTGGTCGTGAGCCGGGACATTATTCTCCTCCTGGGGACTGTGGTGGCTCACGTCACCAATACACCAATTAATGTGACTCCAACGTTCTTGGGAAAAGGAACGACGTTGTTTCAGTTGAGCTACGTCCTGTTGATTGTCCTTTTGACATGGCGAGGTCTCGACCGCTCCATGCTTGCTCCACTCGTCGTCCTAATGGTTGGGTTCACCCTGGCCTCAGGGTTCCAATACCTTTATCGAGGGTATCGCGACACGAATGTGGCGCCTCCGCTGGCCTAATGACCTCGGCTGCAAATACGACCTCGTCGGCCGTCCGGTAAATATTTCAATTGTTTTTGACAGGTTTCCGACCCCCCAGTAGACTCGCTTCGTAGTCTTAGTCTTCCCGTATAACCGGCTCAGGGAGCCATAACAGGACGAGAATCTATGGCCACGTTTGCATATATCGGGCGGAGTAAGTCCGGAGCGGTGAAAAAAGGTGAACTCGTCGCGAAGTCGCGCGATGAAGCGGTGGAGCAACTACGCAAACAAAGCGTGGTGGTGACGAGCCTTGAGGAGAAGGCGGCCCAAGAGGGATTCAGCTTTAAGCTCGGTGGCGGAGTGAGCGAAAAGGACTTGGTCGTTTTTACCAGGCAGTTTGGGACCATGATTAATGCCGGGTTGCCCTTGATTCAGTGCCTAGAAATCCTATCGAACCAATCAGAGAATGCAGCGCTGAGGAAATCTGTGGGTGCGATCAAAGTTCAAGTCGAGGGAGGTTCGACGTTTTCAGATGCCCTCCGCAGGCACCCCAAAGTCTTTGATGATCTGTATGTCAACATGGTGCATGCGGGCGAAGTGGGGGGGTTGCTCGATACCATTCTTGGTCGACTTTCCAAGTATATTGAAAAAGCGATGAAATTGAAGGGGCAAATCAAAAGCGCCATGGTCTACCCGGCGTCGATTTTGGGAATCGCCTTTATCGTGATTGCTGTATTGATGATCTTCGTGATCCCGGTGTTTGAGAAGATGTTCAAAGATATGTCCGGCGGAAAAGTGGCGCTTCCTGGCCCCACTCAGCTCGTGATTGATATGAGTAATTTTGCTCAGTCCAGCTGGTACATCATCATTGGTGCGATCATTCTCGCAGTCATCGCGTTCAAGAAATACTATGCAACGGTCAAGGGGAAGTACCAGATAGATAAGCTGCTCCTCAAGCTGCCTGTTTTTGGAGATTTGGTGCGAAAAGCGTCGGTAGCGAAGTTCACGAGAACGTTGGGGACACTCATAACCAGCGGCGTGCCTTTATTGGACGCCTTGACGATTTGCGCGAAGACGTCGGGTAACAAAATCATTGAAGAAGCTCTGGTCAACGCCAGGGTGAGTATCAGCGGAGGCAAAACGATTTCCGAGCCTCTCGCGAAAAGTCAGGTATTCCCGAAGATGGTGACACATATGATTGCAGTCGGCGAATCAACGGGTGCGCTCGATGCAATGCTAGGGAAAATTGCAGACTTTTACGAGGACGAGGTGGATCAGGCAGTTGCCTCACTGACCGCATTGCTGGAACCGATGATGATGGTTTTCCTCGGAGTCCTCATTGGTTTCATCGTGGTGGCCATGTATCTGCCAATCTTTACAATGGCCCAGGCAATCAGCTCATGAACACAGATCCGTTTGATTCGCAGGGATGTATCTATTGGGAAAGGCTGACTCTGGTCGTTAGGATCTGAATAGACCCCACCTCGATATCACCACGGCGCCGCATTTCTCGATGAACGTGGGGATAGGTCTAATCACGTCATGACGGCGTGTGGGCCCATGGACGATATTAAAACACGAATCTACCGGTTAATGGGGTGGCGAGTCGTTATCGTCACCGTGCTGTTAGGGCTTTCCCTTGCATTTCAGGTCACCAAGGG
>JANPKE010000121.1:0-4371 GCA_031425875.1 Nitrospirota bacterium | reverse complement strand
TGTATGGGCCGCCACTTCTTCGATTTCCATCCCGCCTTCCGTGCTGGCGATGAAAATGGGCCAGCCGGTGTCGCGGTCCACAAGGATCGACAGATAGAGCTCCTTGGCGATATTGGCGCCTTCTTCCATCAAGAGGCGGTGAACCTGACGACCCTTCGGACCAGTCTGATGCGTCACCAGTGTCTTGCCGATCAGCTCCTTCGCAATGCCGGCCACCGCGCCTTTGTCTTTCGTGATCTTGACGCCGCCGGCCTTACCCCGCCCCCCGGCATGAATTTGCGCCTTCACGACGAACACCGGGGTATTGAGTTCATTGGCCCAGGTGGTTGCATCTTCGGGAGAGATAATTTCCTTCCCCCTCGGCACCGGGACGCCGAATTGGCCGAACAACGACTTGGCTTGGAATTCGTGGACGTTCATATTGCTCCTTCTGTCGCTTCAGGACTGAGCAACGAGGACTGTGGACTGAGCTGTTTTTCTACTCAGTCCTCAGCCCTCAGTCTTCAGCCCTAACTTACTTTTCTGGTGTACGCCGGCAGAATCATCGGCGAAATCACACCACTGACATTGCCGTGCTTCTTGGCTTCGGCCCGGAACCGTTGCAGATGCTTCAACGTGAGCTGACCCTGCTTCATCGATCCGACACGGCTCGCCGCCGTCAAGCCGGATCGTTTGCCGTACACCATCAGGTCCAGAAGCGAATTCCCCATCAACCGATTGCGCCCATGTAGGCCGCCCGAAGCTTCACCGGCGACAAATAAATTCTTCACATTGGTTTCTGAATTGGTATCGATCTTCACCCCGCCGTTCTGATAATGGAGCGTCGGATAGATCAAGACCGGATCCTTGCTGATGTCGATGCCGAAACGCTCGAATTGCAACATCATCGCCGGGAAATGTTTTTCCATCGTGCCGGGCCCATGCTCCGCATCCAACAGCGGCGTATCCAGCCAGACACCGACACGACCGGACATGGTTCTGATTCCACGGCCCTCTTCACACTCGCGGATGATTGAGGAGGAGACGACGTCGCGGGTATCCAGTTCGTTCACAAACCGCTCGCCTTTGGCATTGACGAGATGGCCGCCTTCGGATCGAATCCCTTCCGTCACCAAGGCACCGATCAGCTGCTCCGGATACACCGCCCCTGACGGGTGGTATTGGAAGGTATCGATATGAGCCAGCTTGGCGCCCATGCGATAGGACAGGCACAATCCGTCGCCGGTCGCTCCATAGTGATTGCTCGTCGGGAATCCCTGGATGTGTAGACGGCCGATGCCGCCGGTCGCCAGGATCACGCACTTCGCCGCCACGACTACGTGCCGGTGATTATCTAGATCTTTGAAGATCGCGCCGGTACAATTCCCCGCCTCGTCGCTGAGCAATTCTATGGCGGCCGCAAACTCAAGCAACTGAATCTTTTGGTTGATGACCTCGTCCTTGAGCACTCGCATGATTTCGAGGCCGGTATAGTCGGAACAGGTCAAAAGCCGTGGTTTGGAACTGCCGCCGCCCTTTTTCACATGGAGATTGCCGTCGGCCTGGCGATCAAACAGCACGCCCAGTTCCAGCAGCCACTTCGCGATCGACGGCCCGTCCTCAACCATGGTTTTAAGCAGGGCATGATCGTTCTCCATGTGGCCGCCCTTGAGCGTATCGATGAAATGCGTCACCGGCGAGTCTTCCGGTGCGACGGAAATTTGCATTCCGCCCTGCGCCATGACGCTATTCGAGTCACCAAGCCGCAGCTTCGTCGCCAGGATGGTCTTGGCGCCGGCGCCGTGCGCATGCAGTGCCGCTGCACAACCGGCCCCGCCACCGCCGATCACGAGCACATCGCAGGTATAGTGCGCCGTGAGATCAGCATGATCCTGTATGGGACTGTCACCTTCAAGCAACGTCGCCAACTCCATGACGGTTTTGTCGCCCTCGTTAGGACCAAACTTGATCGGCCGGTAGGCGCTGGCTCTGAAATCCGGGTGATATTTGTGAATCAGTTGATCACGTTCGGCGGGAGAAAACTTGGGAATGGTCTGCTGACGGCGGGCATCCCGAGTCTTGTGGACGATTTGTTGCAGTGCGTGGATGTCCATGGGTCCTTCGTCACAGGTCTAAAGTCAGAGAGTCATCACGTCGTTCGGTTTACGGCAGACGATACGACCTTGAGACTTTTCGACTGATTCATTTCACCGCTGCACAGTGTTCGGCCAGTTCCTTCTCGCTCATCTTCAGAACTTTGCCCCACTCCTCGTTGTACTGGCCGTCTTGAATTTCCTTGATGCGCACATCGAGGCCCACAGGCTTTTCTGAAAAATGCGCACCCTGCGCGCGACTGACGTACAGCGCAACGAGATTCGGCGCAATATCAGCGATGCACACCGGCGCACACATGCCGCACATCACACAGTCCATAAACATCTCGGAGACGCTCTTGAAATCGCCGAAGACAGCCTTCCAGACCCCTTCACGCACATCGATCTTCTGGGGGCACGCCTCCGTGCAGGCATTACAGTTCCGGCAAAGCGGCGCTTCCGGGTACAGATTAAAGAGGTCCTGCTTGGGATCTTTGAGGGTTTGAATGTCGTACGTGGCCTTCCGCGCGGGGAACGACGGCATCATCGTGAACGACATGCCGTCCTGCACCGCCATCTGACAAGCCAGGCAGGTTCGGACTTTTGGATCGTCCTTCGTGCGATAGTAGGTCGCACAGGCGCCGCAGAATCCACCGAGGCACCCGACACCGCGGACGACATCCATGCCCGCGTACCACATCGCCTTCACCACCGTGATCCCCTCCGGCACATCCACCTTCTTACCGGCGATCTCGATCGTGACCATTCGAGGCTTCATCACCTCTGGCTGATCAATTATATTGGCATCGTCTTGGGCCATAGGTTCCTTCGTAACACGCGAGGCATAAGGAGCGATAGCCCCCACGCCTCACAGTCAATCGAAATTAGGCAATCGCGTCGATGATCGCATTCAAGGTCGCGCTCGGACGCATCGCCTTCGCAGCCTTCGCGTCGTCAGGGTGGTAGTAGCCGCCGACATCCTGCGGCTTGCCCTGCGCGGCCAGCAACTCGCCATCGATCTTCTTCTCGTTGTCGCTCAGATCCTTCGCGATCTTGGTAAACCGATCGGCGATCCGCTTATCCGCCGTCTGCGCGGCCAAGGCCTGCGCCCAATAAAGCGCGAGATAGAAATGGCTGCCGCGGTTGTCGATTTCTCCAACTTTTCGAGCTGGTGACTTGTTGCTCTCCAGGAACTTCGCATTGGCCTGGTCTAGCGTATCGGCCAGAATCTTAGCGATCGGATTGTTACCCGCTTTTGCCAGATGTTCCAGTGAAGCCGCCAGCGCGAGGAACTCACCAAGCGAATCCCAGCGGAGATAGCCTTCTTCTTGGAACTGCTGCACATGCTTCGGTGCCGATCCTCCTGCGCCGGTCTCGAACAAGCCGCCGCCGTTCAGCAGCGGAACGATCGAAAGCATCTTGGCGCTGGTGCCGATTTCGAGAATGGGAAAGAGATCGGTCAAGTAGTCGCGCAATACGTTGCCGGTGACGGAAATCGTGTCCTTGCCTTCCTTCATCCGCTGGATCGAGAAGCGGCACGCGTCCGCTGGTGACATGATCTTGATCTCGAGTCCGGCTGTATCATACTTGGGCAGATAGGCATTGACCTTCTTGATCAGTTCGGCATCGTGGGCGCGATCCTTGTTCAACCAGAACACGGCCGGGGCGCCGGTCGCCCTCGCGCGGGTTACGGCCAACTTCACCCAATCCTGAATCGGGGTATCCTTCACTTGGCAAGCGCGCCAGATGTCGCCCGTTTCCACCTTGTGTTCATGCAACGTGTTGCCGGCCGCATCCACGATGCGGATGGTGCCGTTGCCAGGCGCCTTGAACGTCTTGTCGTGCGAACCGTACTCTTCCGCCGCCTGCGCCATCAAACCCACGTTTGGCACGGTCCCCATCGTCTTCGGATCGAACGCGCCGTGCTTCTTACAGAACTCGACGACTTCGTGATAGATCGGCGCGTAGCTAGAATCGGGAATGACGCATTTGGCGTCCGCCGCCTTTCCATCCGGACCCCACATCTTGCCGCTGTCGCGAATGACCGGCGGCATGGAGGCGTCGATGATGATGTCGCTCGGCACGTGGAGATTGGTGATGCCCTTATCGCTGTTCACCATCGCCATCGGCGGCCGCTTCTGATACACAGCCTGGATATCGGCTTCAATCGCCTTACGCTGATCATCCGGTAACGACTTGATCTTGGCATAGACGTCACCAAGGCCGTTGTCCGGATCCACACCCAACTTCTTGAACGTCTCGCCGTGCTTTTCAAATACATCCTTGTAATAGACGGTCA
>JANPKE010000120.1:0-2523 GCA_031425875.1 Nitrospirota bacterium | reverse complement strand
GAGGTCGTTGCTCGGGAACAGGTTCCGCACAGGGAACCCATCTCCGACCATATGGGCCGATCCTGGTTGATAGATCCCTACTACTTCTTTGCCAACAGCCTTCCCTGTAGCCATGTGGTCCTCCTTCACGCCATAGTTCGTAGCGCGTCTTCCAGCGTCACCGTTCCCCGCACGAGCTTGTCGGGGTGCTCATACCCGATTGCACCTTTGGAGAACGCCGTGTACATTTCTTCAAACAATCTCGCTGCTTCATCCGAAAATCCGAACGATTTGAACGTCGGGACCACGGCACTGAGTGGGGCATGTTGGGCCGTCACCGTTTTCCCAAGGATCTGACTGAGTGTCGCCGCCGCTTGATCCGGGCTGTACTCTTCAGGACCCGCCATTTCCACGATCTGCTTACCATAGCCACCAGTCATCAATTGTTCCGCCCCAATCCTGCCGATGTCCTTGGTCGAAACCATGGGAATCTTCGCTTGACGTGCGATGAATGTCGGAAGAACACCTTGCGCCTTGGCCGCCCCAATGACCGGTGCCCAGTTGTCCATGAAATAACAGGGACGAAGAATGGTCAGGCGCTTTGCGGTACAACCAAGTGCGTGCTCTCCGTAACTCGCGGCTCGGATCGGGCCCGTTCCACCGTGCAGATGCCCCCCGACCGACGACAGGAACACAACATGGTCGACTCCACTCTTCTGAGCGGCTTCTGCAGCACGATCCATTCTCTGTCGTTGATCCGCCAACCAGGCCTCAGCCCCATAATTCGGAGGCGCCAACAAATAAACCCCTTTCGCGCCTTCAAATGCCTTGGTTAATGCCGACACATCATCGAGCGATGCCACGGCAACATCTGCCCCTTTCGCCCTCCAGCCAGCACCCTTGTCGGCTGAGCGGACAATCACCCGCACCGGCTGCTTCTTGCTCAGCAAGGTTTCCACAACTGCCGCTCCCGTATTCCCAGTCGCACCAAGAACAACAAACATGGTGAGTCCTCCTAATCCTTACACGACGCCTGAACGATTCACGATCGCCCTTGCATGATGGCGTCGCTGCCGATTGGTTGTAAAGCGCCTTGCTCCACCAGACTTACATTCATAACCACACATTCCAGCTTGGCAACTTACGTTCCAGACAACAGGAACGGGCATCGTTTCTCAATCTGCATGAAACAAGAAGGGATTCCCTTCGTAGAACCCTATCTGCCGAATATGCTCCAGGGAAGGAGTGCCGAATCAATGGCACTGTGCCGAATAATCGGCTCCTCTCTACGAGGCGTATGCTACCCTTCACCAGAGGTACTGATGACTGCTCCGCTCCTTCGCATCGCGCTTCGAACCGGCATCCTCATCCTTTCAGGGGTGATCGGTCTTCACACAGTATTCGCATCGGAAGAGCTCACCCTACCCTCCCGGGTCAGTTCAGTGAGAATGTCCGTCGCATCGTATGAACGAATTCCCATCGCCACCCTGTTGGCGCATCCAGAACGCTATCAGATGAGGAATATCCGCATCACCGGAACCGTCTTGGCGATGCAGACAGAAACCATCACCAATCGGATGATCTGCGGTCTAGCCCACGAGCGGACCACTCTCACAGTGGAGGATGACAGCGGGCAGATCGAGATCCTCGATTACGGCGCCTGCGGCAAGAATATCGGTGCATTGAAAGCACCGATGCTGAAAACAGGCCAACAGATCAATCTGTTGGTGCGGATCATGATCCCAACCAGCTTGGGCGCTTCCAGCTCATCGGTGGAGACCACCATCCGCTATATCGATCTGGTGCGAGAGTAAAAGTCATTTCAAACCCTCCATCCACCCACTGTTCGATGAACTCACCACAGACTTCGACCGGCCCGCAGTGAGCCAGGTCCGAGTGACCAGGATGTACACCGAGGAGCGGCGAGACTAGACTAGGCCATCACGGTGATCCACGAACATGCAGCCCGCGATGGCGCGCTCACGTCTCTTCCGCTAACGCATGGAGATCAGACTTGGCAAGGAGGCAAAGGATACACTGAATCCGATCAGGCTGCGTAAAGGCTACAGGCCTGCTGGGGCGTGTGAAGAGTCGGATGAGACCAGGAGCGGAACAGTCCCTGTGAAGATTTCACCTTTCTCGATCGTACTCGGCATGCACCGCCGTCTGCGCGTCGACACTCACCGATTATTGCGCTTACTCCCACCCTCTGACTTCATAGCCCTTTTCCTTCAGGCAGCTCGTGACGGCATCGGCATAGGGAGGGTCAGGCTCGAGAGGCTTAAACGTTCCTCCGAGTAATCCAACGACCAATCCAATCCCGCTACCGGCGGCAGCCCCGATCGTCACTCCAGGTAATCCTCCAACCACCCCCGCCGATGCACCGACCGCGCCGCCAAGCGTCAGACCCAGCAACGCTCCGGTTGCAGCGTTCGCGCTTTGGTTACTCCCAGGCCGCAGACCAGCCTTTTCAACGTGCCTCTGACAGGATTCGACCTCCTGTTGAGCCATCTGCTTGCCATACAAGTGGAGTTGTTTATTCGA
>JANPKE010000119.1:0-1717 GCA_031425875.1 Nitrospirota bacterium | reverse complement strand
CAGCCTCATTGGATTTGGTGTCCACCGAGGCTGACGATCTGTTTCAAACGAGGAGTCAGTCGCCGACGGATGCGAGGAACCAGGCAACCCGTGATCACTTTGATGCCTGGGCCGCATGGCGGATGGAATGGGAGCAGAAAGCTAGGGCGTACTACGACGATCAGGCTCGCTATTTCAAATTTCTCGTGCCCGAAGGGTTGCATGTGCTTGAAATTGGTTCGGGCTTAGGTAATTTGCTCGCCGCGCTTGGACCGGTGCGTGGTGTCGGCATCGAGCTGAGTCCGGAAATGGCCAAGCAAGCGGCTCGGCGCCATCCTGCCTTGGAGTTCAGAGTGGATGATGCGGAGACGTTGGAGATCGCTGAAACCTTCGACGTCATTATTCTCGCTGATGTGGTCGGCCACTTGCAGGATGTGGAAGCTGCCTTAAGGCGGCTGCACCAAGCCTGCACT
This sequence comes from Nitrospirota bacterium, assembly GCA_031425875.1. Lineage (GTDB taxonomy): Bacteria > Nitrospirota > Nitrospiria > Nitrospirales > Nitrospiraceae > Nitrospira_D. The sequence goes on along the minus strand of JANPKE010000119.1, from coordinate 1,265 downwards.
GCACACACGCGCATCATTGTCTCCTATTACAACTATCTGTGGGAGCCGGTTCTTCGGCTCAGCGAAATGCTTGGGTGGAAGATGCCTCAGCCGAAGCAAAGTTGGCTCTCTCCGGAGGACATCGCGAATCTTTTACGCTTGGCCGACTTTGAGGTGGTGAAGACGGAACGACGATTGCTGTTGCCGATAGAGATTCCATTCCTTTCCTCATTTTGCAACAAGGTCCTCGCCCATCTACCGGGAGTTCGTACACTCTGTCTCAGTCACTACGTGGTAGCTCGGCCGCGCCTTCGGAGACCTGAACGTCCTTACTCGACGACGATCGTTATCCCTTGTCGAAATGAACGTGGGAATATTGACGCGGCGCTCAAACGGATCCCGCGCTTTGGCGGCCGCCAACAGATTATTTTTGTCGACGGGCACTCGAGCGATGGGACGCCGGAAGAGATTCGGCGCCTGATGGCCTGCTATCCGGGCAAAGATATCAAACTGCTGGTGCAAGACGGCAAGGGGAAAGGGGACGCAGTGCGCAAAGGCTTTGCCCATGCCACCGGTGACGTGCTCATGATTCTTGATGCGGACCTGACGATGCCGCCGGAAGCCCTTCCGAAGTTCTACGAGGCACTGACGACTGGAAAGGGCGAATTCATCAACGGCTGTCGCCTTGTTTATCCTATGGAAGCTCAGGCCATGCGTCTGCTCAATCTGATCGGGAACAAGTGTTTTAGTCTGGCGTTCTCATGGCTCTTGAATCAGCGGATCAAAGATACGCTGTGTGGAACCAAGGTCCTGTTCAGACGCGATTATGAACGATTGGCGGCGAGTCGGGATTATTTTTGAGATTTCGATCCCTTTGGAGATTTCGACCTGTTGTTCGGGGCGTCAAAACTGAATCTGCAGATAGTCGAGATTCCAATTCGATATCAAGCGCGGGCTTATGGTAGTACCAATATCCAGCGATTTTCGCACGGGTGGTTGTTGCTGAAGATGACGGTCTATGGATTCTTTCGCCTGAAGGCCGTGTGATGTCCGAGGACGTTCTCCATCGGCATCGGACCGTGTGGCAGCAGAAACCTGTGCTTCGACGGCTGTATGAAAATTGGTACAGAGAGATCGTCGCTTGGTTGGTGCCTGGGCGCACGGTTGAGCTCGGCGGAGGGACTGGCAATCTGAAAGAGTGTGTGCCTACAGTCTGTTGTACCGACGTGGTCATGTTGCCGTGGTTGAATGTCGTCGCAGATGCGCAACGCCTCCCGTTTCAATCC
>JANPKE010000118.1:0-4572 GCA_031425875.1 Nitrospirota bacterium | reverse complement strand
GTTCACCGATCCACATCTGATAACACATAATCCACACTTCCCAGCACGGCCAAGAGATCCGAGAGGAGCTCGCCGCGAGCCATTAATGGCACCATCTGAATGTGGGCGAATGAGGGAGTACGGATTCTGGTCCGGTACGAGAGCTGTGACCCATCGCTCGTCAAGTAATAGCTGGTTTGGCCTTTTGACGATTCTGTTGGAATTTCTGCTTCACCAGGTGGAAGCACTGGTCCCCAACTCACCCCAACAAAATGATGGATGAGCGTTTCAATGTCATGTATCGTGTGTGTCTTCAGCGGCGGAGTCGCAAGGGGATCGAGTGACGTATAGGGGCCGGATGGCATGGAATCGAGACACTGGCGAATAATCCGCAGCGACTGACGCAACTCCAAGACGTGCACCATCGCGCGGTCATAACAATCGCCGTTTGACGCGACCGGGACTTCAAAGTCGAATTGCTCATAGCTGGAGTATGGACGGACTTTGCGCAAATCCCACGGCAAGCCGCAGGCACGCAGCATCGGACCGGTGGCGCCCCACGCGATCGCGTCATCAAGGGACAAGACCCCGATCCCGACGGTCCGTTGTTTGAGAATCGGATTGTCCATCACGAGGCGCTCATAGTCATCGAGTCGGCTAGGAAACCAATCGACGAACTGGCGAACCAGTTTGTCCCACCCAATGGGAAGATCTCGTGCGACTCCACCGATCCGGAGCCAATTCGGATGCATACGGCCACCACAAATGGCTTCCGCAATCGCGAGGATGCGCTCTCGATCGGTGAACATGTAAAAGACCGGTGACAAGGCGCCAACGTCCCCCGCAAAAGTCCCGTACCAGACGAGATGACTGGCGATCCGATAGAATTCGGACATCATGACGCGGATGACTTGTGCGCGTGGTGGCACGGTGATGCCGGCCAATCGTTCGACCGAGAGACAGTACGGCATCTCGTTCAGCACACCCTGGAGGTAGTCCACACGATCGGTATAGGGAATGAAAGAATGCCAGGTTTGCCGTTCGGCGATCTTCTCCTGGGAGCGATGGTGAAAGCCGATATCGGGGACGATATTGACAATTTCCTCGCCTGCGAGTTGCGCCACGAGGCGGAGCACGCCGTGCGTGCCGGTATGCGCCGGCCCGAGGTTGATGAACATATAGTCGAAGTCTGAATCACGGTCATGATAGGTCCGAGCCAAGCCCCAGTCCTCTGGCTTGAATTGCAGCGCGTCCTGGGTCATGACCAGTTTCTCCGGCGGCAATTGAAACTGCCCGATTTCCGTCGCACGCGAGGGATGATCTTTGCGAAGCGGATGCCCCTCCCACCAAGACGGCATGAGAAGGCGCCGGAGAAAGGGGTGCCCGTCGAAACGAATCCCGAACATATCGAATATTTCTCGTTCATACCAATCGGCGTTTGGCCACAGATCGATGCTGGACGGCAGTGTGAGTGCCTCGACGTCCAGCGCGACCTTGATGCGGAGAGATTGGTTCCGATCGAACGAAAAGAGGTGATAGAACACGGTAAAGGCGCCGATCGGTAATCCGTCATGGTGTCGGCGGAGCCGTTCATCTGTCGCACTTAAGTCGAATAGCATCGGAAACGGACGAGGAATTTCAGATTTGATATAGCGGAGAATCTCCTGGAGCCGGTGCTTCTCGACCCAAATCGTCGGAATATCATCCTTGGTGGATTGCACCGCGGTCAGATATCCCTTCGCGCCAAAATGGCTCGCGATCTCTGGCACGAGTTCTGTGTGTTCAGCGATTGGGATATCTCGCATGGCTGATGGTCGTGGAGTCATGAGTTGTCTTTTGAGAGACCGTCTGGTTGTCCGGCAAAATGAGGGGACAAGAGATCGGTCCGAGGGAGCACATCAATGCCGGGATATTCACGTTGACTCATCCGCTCCGCTCGTTTCACATCACGCATCGAAGGCATGATGGGTTTCTGAACCTCCTGTGGACCGAAATGCCAACTCAACGGCCGGCGCTCTGATCCGACCATGTTCTGGAGGAGCAGCAGGCATTCCATGAAGGCATGCGGCGGCGGCGGGCATCCCGGCATATACACGTCCACAGGAATGAATTTATCGACTCCCTGCACGACAGAATAGGCGTCGAACATCCCTCCGGAGTTCGAGCAGGAGCCCATCGAAATTACCCAACGCGGCTCCAGCATCTGTTCGTACAGCTGTTTGATGACGGGAGCTACCTTCATGAACACTGTTCCTGATACGACCAACACATCGGCCTGCCGTGGTGAACCGCGTGCGACCTCTGCGCCAAACCGTGACACGTCGTAGACACTGGTCAGACTCGTGGCCATTTCGACGAAACAGCACGACAAGCCGAAGTTCAACGGCCAGAGTGAATTCTTCCGTCCCCATGCCAAGAGGTCCTGAAGGCGCGCAAAAAGGACCGACTGGCCAACGACAGCGGGTAACGAGCCGTCGCCGCCGTCAGTAATACGCACACCCTCGAGTCTGCCATTACGCCACTCTGTCATCGTAGAACTCCTTGACCTCCGTCGCGTGTGGCTTCGGGTGAGAACGCACAGGCCGACGTTGAGAGTGTGTATTCCAGTCGAGCGCGCCGGTAAGCCACAGATAGGCAAGAGATGCCAAAAGAATGGCCACAAAGATGGTTACTTCAATAAAGCCCAGCCAGCCTGTTTCCGGCACAGCAACCGCCCAGGCATAGAGATACGCCGCTTCCACATCAAAAATGACGAAGAACATGGCGATCAAATAGTATTGCACCGGAGGGCGAACTTGAGCGCTGCCAGTCGGCTGAATGCCACATTCATAGGGGATGGCCGTTGCGCTTTCGGAGCGACGTTCGGGTTTTCTCCAGTGACGCTCGCCAAGCAAGGGAGGGAGTCCCAGCATGACCGCAATCACCACGCCGACACACAGCCCATACACACAGATCTGCCAAATAGCGTCATCTACCATGGTCATAACTAACTATGTATTTGTGACATCAGTGGTCTTTCTAACGCTTGGATATCACGCGAAATCAGGTTTGGCTTCAAAAAATGATATTTTTGCAATTGTTTAGGAAGACACGTACTGCGAGAAGTGTAGTGAGAGAACAACTGAGAAGATGATCTTGATCGGGTGTTCGACGATTTCTCTAGTTTAAGCTACTTAGGCTGTTGAGCAGATTATCCTATGCGTAGCATTCCATCCTTATCTGTGTGTTTCCGATTCTTTACACGTCTCTCTTCGGGTCTTGAACGAGTTGATGAAGGAACCTCCGTTCCTCTGCTTCAGTGCTTACTTCGCCGTTCAGGCGTGCAGCCAGCAAGCTGTCGAGAAGTTTCTTGAACGGCGGACCAGGTTTCAATCCCATAGCCTTAAGGTCTGCGCCACTTAGAATCGGTTTCACATGCTGATACGTCGTGAGGAACGCTGAGACCCGCCGCTTGACTGTTTCTCCTTTGCTCTTCGCCATGAGGATCAACAGCGTTTCATCGGATAGTCCCGATAAGAGGTGGTACACCTCGGCCGGTTTGAGCGATCGTGTCGATGCAAGTCGACGAATTATGTTGTGACAGCCCACGCGGGCCATTGTGAGCCTGGTGGTTTCCTGTTCGGACAAGGGAAACCGCTTGAGCACGTCTTTCACCGCACGCTCGGGCAACACCTCGAGCAGTCCCATCATGTAGACCACCCAGACGTCCATCTTCCGATCTAAGTACAGGAGCCGGTACCAATCGACGGCTTCTTCGAGAGCAGTTAACAACTTGTCTAACCGATCGGACCAACTCAGCTTCGGATGGATGAACTTCAAGAGATTGAGCTCCGCCAATCGTTTGATCCCCTGTTTCGGTCCCCGCTCGCCCAACAGCAGTTTCAGCTCTTCCAATAGACGGTGGCCGGATAATCGGTGAAACAGGTTCATCTTGACGGCACCGGCGATCAACGCTGCCGTGTCCTTGCCCAAATGAAATCCGAACCGAGATTCAAATCGGATGGCCCGAAAGACGCGAGTCGGATCTTCAACAAAACTCAGCCCATGCAAGACTCGGATGACCTTGTCGTTCAGATCTCGTTGCCCGCCGTAGAAGTCCAGCACGTCACCAAAGGCCTTCGCGTTCAACCGAAAGGCCAAGGCATTGATCGTGAAGTCACGTCGATACAAATCTTTCTTGACGGAACTCTGTTCGACCGTTGGCAAGGCGGTGGGATACTCGTAATACTCCGTCCGCGCGGTAGCCACATCGAGTTTGAATCCATCTGCCAACATCACAATTGCTGTGCCGAATCGCTCATGCACCTTGACCTTCGCTTGCAGCATGTCACCAAGCTTTCGCGCGAAGGCGATGCCGTCGCCTTCGACCACGAGATCCAAATCCAGATTCTTGATGCCCAGTAACAGGTCTCGTACGCAGCCGCCGACGACAAAGAGCGGAACCTCGCAGTGGTCAGCCAAGTGACCCGCGTCTTCCAGCAAGGTCACCAGGCGATGTGGTAAGCGGCTCTGCAAGAGTCCCTTCACGTTGCGGCGCGGCCCTCCGATCTCAACTTGAGCTTCGCCTGGACGCATCGTCCGCATCCTGGCAGC
>JANPKE010000117.1:0-5394 GCA_031425875.1 Nitrospirota bacterium | reverse complement strand
ATGAGTCTGGATACCATCGGCCGATCGACAAGGTCGTTCAAGGGGGAGTCGTGGAGCAAGTTAAATTTGCCGACCGGCATCAGGAGAATGCCGCCACGGAGATTGATCCTCTCATCGATCAGATAGTCTAGTTGAGCGAATTCAACCTGTATCGTACCATCCCCCTGCGGTGAGTTGGTCCCCCCACGTTCGATTTCAATTTCCGTCGCGAATTTTATGCGATCGGTGATATCGGCAAAAATGAAGGGCACCAATCGCTGCTGGCCGAAACTATTGCGGCTGGGATTGTCCAAATTTTGGCGAGAGAGGATGTTGTACATCACGTCTGCATAACCGCCGAGCGTGGCTTTGGGCATGCTTAAAAACGGTTTAGCGTAGATCAGTTTCCCCGATCCTGTAGATCCAAAACCGAGAGAGGTTTTTTCCTCGCCAGGGCGTCCGACCCTAATATCGGTCATAGGCCCGGTCGGTACTGGGTATTGCTTAGGCTGCGAACTTTCCGCAGGAACCCCTCGAGATTCACGTTCCTGTGCTTTTTGTAACGCTTCTTCGAGTCTTTTCACTCGTTCCTCAAGGCTCTCTTCTGCGAAGACCGGTGTGACCGCCAGCGCAATGATCGAAAGAGCCCCGAGGATTGACCGCATCTTCATCGGTATCCTCCATCCATGAATAATGTTGTGGTCTGACTCGGGACTCAACGGTCTCTGGTCTTCAGATCAACGAAATGTGTGCAACTGTTAAACCTAACTATGTGCCTCCTTTGTTGACAGGGGATTAAGTTGACGCTGTTCCCCAGCCTTCGATCGAAGAGAAGGGGATGACAACCATACGCTTGCACCGCTTGCACTTCAGTTCCAGCCCTTGTCCACACACCTTGGCGATCAGCTGGCCGCACTCACAGCGCGTTTCATGAGTCGAATCGTATTCCAGCGATGGTGCCTTGATGGTAGTCATGATATGCGATGATTGATATATTGAAATTGAGAACGATTATTAATATCTCAATCAATGTTCCGCTGTCAAGTCGGAAGTTCTTCCTGGTAAGGTGGATGTCTGTGTGCGTTTCCAGAGTCGTTTGTCTTACAATTTCCGCATGGGAATATGATCTGTTGCCAAGAACTTCTGTTAGTAACCATCCGACCCTTGGTGGGTGCTCCATCGTTGAGATCGTTCCTCATCCGGTGCAGAGAGAAGAACGGTTTACGAAGTGATGCGTATTCTGCGATGTCCCAGAATAATTCATCGGCATTGGGGAGGAGAATAATCTAGCAATGAAGTCTCTCCTTCTAAACGCTAGGTCCATAGCGATAGCAGGTCTTGCGCTGGCATCCTTCGCGAATTGCGCCGAGGTGTCACCCTCCCCTCTGCCCATTGTCGTAAAGCGTACTCAAATGCATATGGGGACCCTGGTTACGATCACGGCTGTGTCGCCCAACCAAGATGTGGGCAACCGAGCGATGCAGGTCGCATTCGAAGAGATCAAGCGACTCGAACAGTTACTGAGCACCTGGCGTTCTGATAGCGAACTGTCACGGGTGAATCAAGAGGCCGGCCGTCGACCTGTCCAGGTAAGCTCTGAGACGCTTGAGCTGGTCACTCGATCGCTGGAGCTAGGGCGCCTGACTCAGGGTGGATTCAACATTGCACTCGGTCCTGCCATCGAAGCCTGGAGTGTAACCGAACGGCAGCGCATCCCCGATGAGAGGGAGTTGCAACAATTGAAGCCTCTCGTCGATTGGACACGCATTCAAGTCAATAAAGAAGCGCGGACTATTTATCTTCCGCATACGGGAATGCGTATTGATGTTGGTGGGATTGGGAAGGGATACGCAGCCGATCGGGCGGTGGCGGAGATGAAACGAGTGGGAGTGATGGGCGGGGTGGTTGCGCTATCAGGAGACATCAAAGCGTTCGGTGTCCTGCCGGACCGAAAGGGGTTTCCGGTTGGTATCAAGCATCCACGTCGGGAAGAAGAGTTGATTGCCATGATCGACCTAAACGATGAAGCCGTTTCGACAGCGGGTGATTACGAACGGTTCTTCGAACGGGACGGAGTCCGCTATCATCATATCTTGGACCCGCAAACCCTACACCCGGCAGGAGCTTGTCAGAGCGTCACGGTCATTGCCAAGGAAGGCACAGTCGCCGACGGATTGGATACGGGGATTTTCGTGTTAGGACCCGAACAGGGGATGGCGTTGGTGGAGCGCTTGCCGGGGGTTGAGGCGATCATCATCGACCAGGAGGGCAAGATCACTGTCTCATCCGGACTCCGTGGTCGGCTGCACGCGCCATGAGGTGCTGAGGAGGACTATCGCGCCATCTTGAGATCGTAGCTAATCGAAAACTTTACTGGCATTTGGAGCCGTTCCAGTGGGCGAGAGAGTTTGATAGGGGGGCCGCTTCTCACATCTTCCAAAGCAACTTGATCAAGCGTAGGATAGCCTGAGCTTTTTACGACACGTACATCACTCAAGAGTCCGTCTTCATGTAGCATCGCAGTCAGCGTCACTTTCCCCTGAATACCCTCCGTTCGTAATGTTACCGGGTATCGTTTATCGAGATCTTCGATCCACTGTGCCATGAGCTTCGCCAGCCATCCGTAGTCGGCCTTGGTTGGCCTGAGTTCATTGGAAGGTGCCGAGGAGGCCATCATGGAAGATGAGGAGTCGAGAGGAGAATCCTTGGCCACCTGGGATTCAAGTGGAGCTGTCGAACTTTCATGAGCAGGTATCACCAGGTCAGCTGATGAACCCGACAGGTCTTGCCGCGCAACGTGTGGTGTTGGGAGAGTTGCTGCAGAAGGTGCCGAATCAGGGGGAACCTGCTCCTGATGGGGTTCTGAACTGATTTCAGCGATGGGTGTTTGCGGAGTCACCGGTATCGTTCTTTGTTGAACCTGTTTCCCTGTGGGAGACGCATCGTTCACTGACGGAGCGTGTGGCTGACGCATCGGACTTGGCGGCGCCATTGCTCCAGACCTCGACGTGGCCTCTGGTAAGGATGAGAGCGGCGCAACCATCGCCACATCCCACTGGAACGGGTCAGCCTGCGGTGCCAACTGCATACGCTGGAGAAGAGCGATGGCTGCCACGGCTAGGCCTCCGTGCAGTAGGCAGGATACCAGCCAACTAGCCGCCATAGGGCCAGTCTGACCGCCTGAACGCATCATGGATTTCCCCATCACAGGCGGATGACCTCCAGACTGACTTGCTGAAATCCTAAGCCGCGAATCTCGTCGACGAGGGCCACGAATTTTTCGAGCAACGTGACTTTATCGGCTCGTACGACCACGGCTGAATCACGGGGGCGAGAGCTGAGCGCTGTGGGAAGGCCTCCATCGGGGACTGGAGAGTCATTGAAGAATAGACTTCCATCGGCAGTCAAGGAAATCACGATCGGGACATCTTTTCGATCGCCCACCTCCTTCGCCTTGGCCAGGTTGACGGGAATTTGTCCCGTGCTGATGAAGGTGGCGGTGGTCAATACAATGACGAGCAAGACCAACATCACGTCTACGAGCGGGATCACGTTGATCTGATCAATGTTCCGTTCCATGTTGTGTCCTATACTCGGTCAGGAGTTCGCTCACACGACGACGCAGCACGTTATTCATCACGACACAAGGTATGGCGACCAGAAGACCGATGGCGGTCGCTTTCAACGCCAAGCTCAAGCCGATCATGATGGTACTCACGGCCATCGTACCCGACGTTCCCATCGTATGGAATGTCAACATTATACCAAGGACGGTTCCCAGGAGGCCGATATATGGGGCGTTAGCAGCCACCGTGCCAATAATCACGAGGCGTTTGGTCAGCGTGATTTCCAGCAGTTGCGCGTTTGAAAATTGAGAAAGATTGATGCGTCGGTAAAAGAGCCAGCGCTCGATGGCGATAGCCACGGACCATATGCTCAGGACCACTAGCAGGCCGATGACTCCGTAATCAATGGTATTTGTCAGTGCATCCATCAAGGCTCCTTACATGACATGGGAGATGTGGATTGAGTCCGGTGGGTTGGAAGCCGGAGTATCGATCCATCCATGCCAGATCGCTGCGCAGCTGTCAATTTGGACATACATGAGGCGGTCTTTATTCCTCTAGGAGTGAGGCGATGGTTCGGCAGGAAAGAGAACAGTGTGCGTGGCAGAGACACGGAGTTCGACGGCGGTACCTTCCTGGTAGACGCAGGTTGAGCTTTCACTGCTGTGGATGATCTGCCCGGATGGGAGCTGGATCGTGTAGAGATTCTCAGAGCCTCTGAACTGGCGGGCCACAACCCGCGGTTCGGCTGATGTATTGGGCATGAGCTGGATGTCGTCCGGGCGGATCATGACAACGACCGTGCTTCCCTCGGCACTGTTGAGCGTATCGGGGAACTTTCCCAGTTCGGTATGCACCATGCCTTGTCGAATCTGTCCGGTGACAAAGTCGGCTTGGCCCACAAAATCGGCCACGAACCGCGTGGCGGGGAGATGATAAATCAGCTCCGGGGAATCCATCTGTTCGAGCACTCCCTGATTCAGGACGGCGATACGGTCCGCCATGGCGAAGGCTTCGTCATGATCATGCGTCACTAAAATGGTCGTGGTTTTCATCCGGCGTAACAAGGCATGGACTTCCTGCCGCATACGGCCCGCCATATCGGGGTCAAGGTTGCTGAACGGCTCATCGAGGAGAAGCAAGACAGGATTTTGCACCAGCGCTCGGGAGAGCGCCACTCGCTGCTGCTGTCCTCCCGACAACTCATGCGGGTAGCGTCGGTCGAGCCCTTCGAGGCCGGTCAGCCGAAGCATTTCTTGAACCCGACACGTCCGTTCCGCCCGTGACAGATGATGAAGCCCGAAGGCGATGTTATCGGCGACGCGCAGGTGTGGAAAGAGGGCGTACTCCTGAAAGACCATGCCGACACGGCGGTCCTCCGTCGGAATCGTGTCCAAGGACGAAGAGACCAACCGGCCTGATAAAAAGATTTGTCCGGACCGAACTGGTTCAAAACCGGCGATTGCTCGTAGGACGGTTGTCTTGCCACAGCCGGAGGGTCCGAGCAAACAGAGTATTTCGCCTTCTCGTGCAGAAAATGAGATATCGCGGATCGCCGGTCTGCAGGGATCATAGGCACAGGACACAGAACGGAGTTCCAAGATGGATGAGGCCGGCGTGGAGAGGTAGAGGTGACCTTCGTGTCGGTCGGCATCCACCTGTGTGATGTGTGAGGGGGCGGTCATAGTGACATTACGCTGCACGCCAATCACGGGATAGCAACAAGACGAGCGCCGGTAGGCCAACGAGCACGATCAATAAGGCGGATGGGGCCGCCAGTTGGTAATACTCTTCACTTGCTTCCAGCCAGACACGGATTGCCAGGGTGTCAAACCCCACCGGTCGCAAC
>JANPKE010000116.1:0-4807 GCA_031425875.1 Nitrospirota bacterium | reverse complement strand
GGGTTGTCACCGTGACCATTGTAGGAACGACTGTGATATTCGTGGTAACAGAGACATTTCGGCTCATTGATATCATGCGTGCAACAGCCAATTCGTTCCTGACTAGCTGAATCGCTTCCTTCAAGTCCGCGCGAGCTTTCCACACTCCGAAATTAACTCCTCCAATACCCGCGATCACTCCGATGATCGCGACGACAATCATCAATTCCAATAGCGTATATCCGCCCTGCCCCCACCGTCCTCGGTTTGATCCTATTGCGTGTTGCACCATGGCACCTCCTGACCGAGCAAGGGGCATGCCGCTCTCAGTAAGACGTGTCCCCCCTCTAACCACCTGATTTGATAGGATTCATTCTCTGATGGCGCCAACCAAATTCTGTCATTTTGTGCGCCTATGTACGACAATTTTCGCCCAGGACGGTGTACGGGTTTTGTCCATCGGGTGGCGATCCAGCATTGGAAATATGCGAGTCATCGTTCCTTCAAATGACAGAGGGTTAGGACAACAGGCGGAGGATCGGGTAGGATTCAATCTGCAGAGGTGAGAAGAAATCGCATGAAACGAGAGTTTCGCAAGGTCCAGCGGTTTGCCGTCCAGCTTCCTTGCAAATTGTGCAGCAATGAAGCCACGTCGGACGGAACTGTTTTAAACCTTTCGGCACAGGGGTGTGCCATCACGACGGAGCACCTTCCATCGGTCTCGACCTACATTACGCTGGATATCGAGCTTTTAAACGGCGAGGGGCCGGCTACGATTGAATTGGCTGGAGTTCGCTGGGTTTCCGGGCACCAATGCGGGCTAGAATTCATCCGAGTTCGACCGGATATGCTCATGAAACTGAAAGCGTTCACCCTTTTGTTGGAGCAAACCCCCTAGCAGTTTCAACTGGTTACTTCCCTCCTCACAAGGCTACTTTATCGCAACAGCTCGGACTTGCCGATAGGTCGTTAGACCTTTCAGCACCTTCTGGATCCCATTCTGCAACAAGGTGACCATTCCATCCCGCATTGCCACGCTGAGAATTTCGGCTGTCCTTGCTTTGGCCTGGATCAGATTCTTAATGTCTTCAGACCCAACCAGGAGTTCGTGCAGCGCCACCCGTCCCTTAAACCCGCTGTGATTACAAATCTCGCAACCACGTCCACGAGAGAGGGTCCAGTCTTCCGTGTAGGTCACTCCGAGCTTTTCCCAGTATCGCGCTCCATAGCCTTGCACGAGTTCGTCATACTCTTGCTGAGTCGGGTGGTAGGTTTCTTTGCAGTGAGGACAAATGCGTTTGCAGAGGCGCATGGCCAACACTCCCAACATCGCATCGGCAAAATTGAACGAGTCGCAACCCATGTCCAGCAATCGAGTGACTGTTTCTACTGCGCTATTGGTATGGAGCGTGCTCATCACCAGATGGCCGGTGAGCGACGCTTCGATCGCAATATCGGCCGTTTCTTTGTCGCGCATCTCTCCGATCATGATCACATCCGGGTCGGCCCGAAGGAATGCCCGCATCGCCGTGGCAAAGGTAAACCCGATTTTGGGATGCACCTGGACCTGCCTCAACCCTTCCTGTGTGATCTCGATGGGATCCTCTGCAGTCCAAATCTTTCGCTCATCGGTGTTGATGTGTTTCATGACGGCGTGCAGGGTGGTGGTTTTCCCTGATCCAGTCGGCCCCACACAAAGGAAAATTCCATGCGGATGCTCGGACAGTTCTTTAACGATCTGCAGCACGTCTGGGGAAAAGTCCATCGCCTCTAAGGGCATGGTGTCCTTTGCCGTGAGAAGCCGCAAGACCACATCTTCGTTGTTTCCTGCGGTAGGCAGTGTCGCAACCCGCAATTCGATTTCACGATCCTTCGCTAATTTGTAACGGATTTTTCCGTCCTGGGGTTTCCGTCGCTCGGCTATATCGAGGTTGGCCATGATCTTCAACCGCGACACAATGGCACGCCGATAGACGGCAGGAATACGCATATAGGTAAAGCAGCTCCCATCGACACGAAACCGTACGGCTGTCTCCTTGCGATCCGAATAGGGCTCAATATGGACGTCTGAGGCCCCTAATCGATAGGCCTCGGCGATTACCTGGTTGGCGAGGCGCACGATGGCAGAATCGTTTTCATCGATCTCTCCGGACTCGGCCTCGCCGTTTCGTTCAATGCCCGCTTCATCGACGAGTTCTCCCAGAATCTCGGTTATCGATCCTCCGTTGGCCTGACCTGTTGCGACAAAAAGATATTGCTCGATATCCCGCCGAAGTCCGACGGAGAAGCGTGTCGTCGTCCCAGGGAATGCACGTCGGATATCCAGGCCTTTCTCCAAATCGTGTGGATCATTGATGATAATGTCGAGGACAGACCCCTGTCGTTTCAACGGAATCCAGGCACTTCTTTTGAGATAGTCGAAGCTGAGGTTTTTCAAGAGCTCCGGGTCGATGACGGTGCGCTCATCATAAGAAACGTAGGGGCATTGGTAGAATTCGCTGAGCGCTGACCCGAGGGCAGACTTCGGCACGCGGTACTTATCGAGCAAGAGGGTTTCCAGATCAATTTCCCGCGATAGAGATTCTTCTATTGCAGCATCGAGTTCTGCCTGTTTGATAAGCCCACGATAGGCGATGCAGTCTAAGAGACTGCGCCCCATTGTCATCTTGCGAGGTGGTTTGGCCATCGACAGCTTTTTCAGACTGGCAACGGAGAGGACCTGCCGTTTCTGATAAGTTTCAACGCTTTGAGTGAGCATTCTATCTCATCCTTTCACATCGACAATAAGAAGTTGTTTTTATGTCTGGGTCTTTCCCACTAATAGCACTCGAGCTTCGTCTACAGCTCAATATCGCGTCATCCATGTCCCGGGGGCACGATAGACCACGGGCAATCCACGATAGAACCCTCGACTGAGGTCGTGGTCATACCACACCTCCAGTGTGCTTCCTGAACTGGCAGCCGTAATTGTCCCACCTGCTGCCACTGCTCCATACACTCGGACTCTTCCGGCTATCGTAATATCCCCGCTTGCGTGGAGTACCCCGTTGACATGCACGCCCGAGAGTTGAACGGGCGTCCGAGCGATGGCGGTACCCTGATCTGACAGAGGACTCAGTACCTTGATGGACTGTCCTGATCCACTGGGAGCAAGCACAATGTGGCCTTGCACCACCGCCATGCCTTCAAAGTATGGATCCTGTAATCTGACTACCCCGAGATTGTCCAGGCGGGGGGCCGTCTGATCGAGCGTGTCAATGAAGATCAGACCCTGCTGATCGCCGTTTCCCTGTGATCGGAATACCTCGTCTGGGGAGATGCCACGTCCTGGTTCGACAATGCCTTGCGGATACAGAAGGCCTTCGCGATCAATGGCGAAATAGCGCCCGAATCGTTTTGCCACTCGCTTGAGGTTCTCATAGGTCCACTGATCAAGGCGAACACCCGGGATCGGATTCTGACCCATATGAAGGTTGTGAGGGAAACTGGGAGTCTGTTCGGATGCTACATGTGTCACCTGAACCGTCCCGCCTATCCACGCTTCCACCCATCGATCTTCTCGTGGCGTCATTTCGTCATAGGCCTGCCCGGTGACTGGAGCAAACGCACTCTTCAGTGGGATCTCATCAAGCTGTGAGAGAATCAGATCACCCCCTACCTTTAACTCACCCCAATGCACGGAGACCGGTGATTCACTCCCTGGCTGGAAGCGGCCGAGCTGCTGGCCCACCTGCACAGCAGCTCTGAGCGGCGGGACGTCCAGCGCGCCCAACTGCATGAGAATTGATTGCCGAACCGGGGGATGGGTATTTGTTGCAACCGTGGTGTCGATTGTACACAGGAGCCCCGGCTTGGACGGCGCATAGACTTTGACGTCTTCCACCTGCCCGAGATGGGTCATGGTGCGAAACATCCCTATCTCGGGATCGTTCAATAATCTGTTATCCGCGGGATTGGCTGCCTGTAACCGCACATCCGGCTGATCCGCCGTGCCCACGAATTGTGATCGGCCAGACCCATCAAAGAAGGATGGCGCTCCTTCTCTATCACGATTTCTCTTTTCACGAAGAGACGATAGCTGAGGTAAGTCCGTCGTTGTCTGGGGACTGTGAAACCAGGCCACCACCAACTCACCGGCCCCATCGGCCAGTTGTTGGGCAACTGATGCCTGGTTTCCTAATCCAGCGCTGACGACCTCTTGTCCGGCGAGATTGAGAAGCGTTGCACCCAACAGCGAGAGCATAAGCGCGACGATCATAGCTCCCAGAAGCGCAATCCCCTGCTGACCGTCTTTGACAATCCAATACAACATGTCTTCACTCCTATGATCGAAGGCTCACTTCCCGCATCATTCGATGCAGGGAGTGATTCGACTCGATTTCAAGCACGACTCGCTTCACGAGCGATGGCTGCTGCGTAACATGCCCATGCTCGTCCCAATACGAAAAATGTAGATCTTCCAGATCTCCGATGAGCGTATTCGCTCCTCCATCGACCATCCGCATAAGGTTCACTGTTCCGTTTTCATTTCGCTTGGTGTAATAGCCCACTCGATTGTTCACTTCCACAGAGGCACCGGCGGAAAAAGACGAGGTCACTGGCTCAGTCAAGGTCAGCTGATAGCGCTGCCCTGACCGTGAGAGTCGATTGGTTTCGCAGGCCTGCTGACCGCAAATGATGACGCTCTTTCCCTCACTCCATCCCCTGCCATCCTGTACGTTAATAACTGATTGACCCGGCACTACCGGACCAGTGGTAATCGTTCGATAGTCGCTTATATTGGCATGAAAGCGAAATGCATCCGGTGTCGTTGAGACGATCGACTCGG
>JANPKE010000115.1:0-2110 GCA_031425875.1 Nitrospirota bacterium | reverse complement strand
GAAACCCTTCATCCACGGCCATGGCCACTTCCGCAGTCTGCTCGTCTCTCGCCCAGTACGACCCAGCGGCGATAATGCGGGATGTGCTTTCCCATACTCGCGTCACGATCAGCGTGAACTGTGAACGAGGGTTCGAGGAATGACACAAGGCAGCGATACTGTCCGAAGACGGAGAGCTTTCCGAGAAATATCTGTGGCGTCTCGACTCGGGGGATAACCGATCGACGAACTGTTGCATCATCGTGGCATCCGACGGTTCAGCCGGTCGAATCGAAGCAGTCGACCCATCGCGCATGATGACGGAACCGGACTCAGTGTGATCGGTCTTCAGGGGAGGAATATAGAGGGGACGAACGGATCTCATCGTATGTGTATTTAAAGCGCCAGCCATTCGGGTTTCAATATCAAAACGATGCCTAAGCTGAACATGACCGCTCCACCGGCCAGTTTCAGCCAGCGACCGGCACCTTCTTGCAATTTCCGTCGGGTCAGCGTGACCACCGCGATGGTGACCATGAGGCTGTCGTCAAGAATATAGGCCAGATTATACAAGCCGAGGTAACCGTAGTATTGCCAGGTGGGTAACTGCTGCATCATCAGAATCTGAGTGTAGAGCGCGGGAAATCCGGCTGTGCAAAGCAATTCGATCGTATTCACCAGGCAGGCCAGGAGAATGACACCTGCTACCGCACCGATGAGGTGTTCTGTATGAAGGATGCGCCGGATTCGGGCGTAGAGTCCGGGCTTCGCAGACTCGGGGATGCTCAGTGAAATGCCTCGATGGAGCGCGAAGAAGTCCTTCACATTCACCGCTCCCATGAAGAGTGCGATGCCGCCCAGGCCAATTTGTACGGTCCGTGAGAGGCCGATCAGAAGAAACATATTGAGCCAGGCGGCCATGAAGGCGAAGTAGAACAAGCCACTGACGGCGACGAATGTGCCAGCGATCAGCGCCATCTTCCGCCGGTCTTGCAGATTGACCAGCAGTGACAGGAGAAAGAGCAGGACCCACATGGCGCAGGGATTGAAGCCGTCCAGCAGGCCGATGAAAACGGTGAACAGCGGAAGGCCCAGATCGTGGACGCGAAGCCGGCCGAGCCATCGCGTCTCGATGCTCTCAACCATTGGAGGCAATGCGACGCCGGGCGCTTTCCGATCCAGCTTGGCGCGAATCTCAACTCCGGTTGTCTCAGATGACTGGAATCCGACGATGAGCTCTGTGCCTATGAGAAACGTGGGAACGCCGACCGTAGTGATACCTCGCTCCTGCACCAAGGTGATGAGTCGCTGTCGCGCGACGGGGTCCTCAGCGATGTCGTGGAGGGCAATGTGAAGTGAGGGCTGTTCCCGTCGAAATTCGTCGAGAAAGATCTTTGCGGCTTCGCAATGGGGGCAGCCGGCCCGCACGAAGACGTCGATGTCTGGGGTCGTCGTGCTTGCAGCCTGAAGAGTGGTTCCGCTCAAGACCAGCAAAACAAAAAGGTAGAGAATGAGCCCCAGGCTATATCTCTCACCCGTTGTGCGCCGAAAGAACACAACCTCGTACTAGCTGACGATGTCCGGTGGTGACACGGATCTGATGTACGACAACACATCCAACATTTGCTCGTCCATCAGTTTGCCGCGAAAGCCGTGCATCGGGCTGAATAACACGCCATTCGAGATGGCCACGAGCAGCTCCCAATCCGTCTTCGAACGACTGACCTGAGATCGAAGATCGGCTGGTCGGACGATTAAATCTCGGCTGTCCGGTCCGTTCCCGTCCAATTTGGACCCATGACAACGGAGGCACTGTTGTTCGTATACTCCTTGTCCGGCCTTTGGGTTCCCGCGGATCACTTGTGCCGAAACCAAGGATGTTGTGGCGAGGAGGAAGATGACGGCGACGGTCAGTATCGGTTTCATGTTCGATCCTTTCAGCGCAGGACAAGTATCGGACAGGTCACGTGATGTACGACGGCGTGGGAGACACTCCCCAAGAGGAAGCGGGATACGCCCTTGCGTCCATGGGAGGTCACGACCACCAAATCCATATCCTTGGCCTCCTGTTCGATCACCGCTGCAGGATTGCCTTGGGCGACTTTCGTGCTGACCGTATAGCGCGGGTTCA
>JANPKE010000114.1:0-2479 GCA_031425875.1 Nitrospirota bacterium | reverse complement strand
CGAGCGCGAGGTGATGGCGCTTTGCTTTGCAGTCACAGATTGCGCTTGCAGAAACCTTCAGCTGCTGGGATCATCCTTCTGTTTACCAAGGCTGTTGCTGAGGCCGATTGTTAACGGCTGACAGCTACGTTTCTACTTCTGCTTATACCACCGATAGCCCTTATTTTCGATAAACTGAGCTTTCGGTGTCCCGCCGGGTTTTTCAAGCAACAGCACTTTGAAATCTTGGAGGCCGAACCAGGCGGGATCGGAGAGGTCGTGATAGTGGAGGCCTTGGAGTTTGGGAAGCATGTCACCCAAGGTCTGTTGCAACTCCATCTCCGTATAGGCGCGCACGGCGAAGGGTTGGTTGATGGCCTGACAGAACCGCTGGATGGTGTAGGTAGCGCCGGTGCAGACTACTTTCGTGTCCGGCTTGAGTCCTAGAAATTGAGGAAGAGACAGATACCGCTCCTGGAAGCCGAGCCAGCGGACCGCTTGCCGCAGGTGGCTGTATTGGACCTCATATTCTGTATGGCCCGGGAGCTTCACGGGCGCGGGCCATCCTGTCTCAATGCCGAATTCGGTGAGAAAGGCCCGGCCATCCGGCTTGAGCACTCGCCACAACTCGGCGACGAAGCGAATCGGTCCTAAGTTGAAGATGACGGATTCAGGCAGGTCTGCTTCGATCGGGAGGCGAAGCCGTCTGATCCAATCCAGGGCTTCTTGATGTTGCGCAGTCTCACCGACCCCACACGTCAGCTCGTTTCTGCTCAGTTGCACGGGTGTCATGTCTGCCATGTTCTCGTTGTCGATCACGAGATCGATGGAGTGACCGGCAAACGGAAGCGATTCGGCATTGGCCCTGGTGCCGGAGACATTCCATCCGCCGGCTTTGGCCCGAGTGACTTGGAGTGTGAGGAACGGTTGCGTGATGTCGAGGGACAGGTAGGTGATGCCCTGTTTTTCAAAGGGCAACAGATCCTTGCCTAGCTCCTGTGCGAGGTAGCCAAGTCCCCCACCGATTTCCAGGAGGACCTTCGGCTTGGGGTTGAACCAGCCGAGTCGACGCAGTTGCCGCATGAGGAGCCGCCCGTAGGTCAAGCCGCTCAGCGCTTCGCTCGGTTCACGGAAGAGATGGGAGACGGTAGTTTCGATTAGATCAAAATGTCTGTCATCTTCCTCGCTGTGGGCAAGCTCATGATGATGGAAATCTTCCAGGTGCTCCTCTCCCTCGAAGCCTTCTTGTCCCGACCAGCCTTCGCGGATCTGTTGGAGCAGGATATCCCACTTGGCGTTGTGTCGATGGCCTCCTGGTGGGTCCGTTCCGAAATAGCAGAAGGAATAGTTGGGCGTGGCCCAGCGTTCGAGGTGCCAGGACCCTGGTTGCCCGTCCGGCCCGCAGATCTTCGTGCCGTATTGTTCAACGAGCATACCGACCGTCGTATGGCCATTCATGGCCTTGAGCATGTCCAGGCCGGTGCGGTTCAGCCGGATGAGCGGCAGGTTGTCATCGAGCGGAGCAAACCACCATTCGTCTAGCTGACAGTGATACGCGACGAGGTCGGGCATGTGCCAGGCCAGGAGGCTTAAGGCCTCTCCAGTCAAGCTCCAGGGTGGATGGACAGCAGCAGAGGGTTTCATGACGAGCAGCTTTTTCGTGCTGAGCACCGGCAGCCTACAGGAGCGATCAGCCATCCTGCAAGATGATCGATGTTTTATAGCTGAGACGGTGTTGAGGGATCGTCAGTCACGACCAGCTGGCCTCGCATGATGGGATGGATACCGCAGTGATAGGGGTATCGGCCGGCCGGCAAGCCCGGCACTGTAAAGTGTCCTCCCGGTGCCACCGTCCCCGAATCGAACAGGCAGGGACGGTCTTCCTTCATACAGTCGCTATGGGTGACGGTATGGTGGGTTGGCGTCGGATTATCCCAGCGAATCGGCGTGCCGCTCGCCACGGTGGCGGTGGCAGGAGTGTAATAGGGCGATCCGTTCTCCATCAGAATCTGTGTGGCAGGGGAGAGGCCTAGGGCTAGTCCACCTGTGGCGGCTCCGATCCCTAGGGCAATCGTCATGATACGTAAGCGGTTCACGTCGGTGTACCCCTCATACTGATGGTGCGGTGATTGATAAGAGTCACGAGTAAAGATAGAGGATGCTGATTCATGTTTTCGACGACGTTAATCTTAGCATGGGATTATGCCGGACCGCTTGGGTATGCTCGACCATGACTTACTCTGGTGCCTGGGTGGCTACGATCGCCTCCTCAGTAAAGAAGGAAAGGGTCGATCCGAGCAAATCCGGATCGGGGTGGTTGCAAGAGGTTGTTCGTTCATGCTAGATGGAGGCCGTTGCGCCGGGCTGAAACGAAGAGGAGGAATTGGAATGGCGAACAAGAAGAAAAAAGCCGTCACGAAAAAATCGTCACGAACGAAAAAGACGACACCGTTGCCGAAGAAGAAGGCAGTCAAGAAGACCGTGAAGAAGCGGGCGGCCG
>JANPKE010000113.1:0-5010 GCA_031425875.1 Nitrospirota bacterium | reverse complement strand
CTTAATTCTCACCAGACAACTGGCGACCGGGAAGCGTAATCCGAGGTAATCCAGTACTCGGATGTCGATCCACCAACACGCGGCAACGATTCAAGGATTCCAGCACCTCCGGCTCAATCTCCTCGTCTGGTCCACCAAGTCGTACAATCTGTCCACGATCCAACAACAGAATTCTGTCGCAATACTGACTCACGAGATTCAAATCATGGGAGACAAGGACGACGGTTAAGCCACCCTCATCTCTCAATCGGCGCAACACCGAGCAGATTTCAACCTGATGTTGCAGATCCAGAAACGCGGTCGGTTCGTCCAGCAGCAAGACTTTTGGAGTCTGCGCAAGTGCTCGTGCAATCACGGTCCGCTGCCGCTCGCCACCGGACAGGTCTGTCACCGATCGATGAGCCAAATGAACGATGTCCATCGTCATCATCGCCTGTTCCGCGATCGCTAGATCGTCTCGACTTTCCCATCCGAATCCACCAATCCATCGGTCCCGAGACTGATGGGGGAATCGCCCCATCAGTACGCTTTCAGCCACGGTAAAGGGAAAGAGCATCTGTGAATCTTGTGGCACAACTCCAACGACGCAGGCGACTTCTCGTTGAGCCTTCGCCGCGAGATCCTGACTGAACAAGTTGATACGACCTTGCTGGGGAGTCATCAGCCGTGCCAGCACTTTCAGTAAGGAGGTTTTTCCGGATCCGTTTGGGCCAACCACACCCAACACCTCACCTTCTTGCACGTGAAAAGAGATGTCATCGAGAATCCATCTGGTCGCTTGTGATGCATGCGACGGATATCGGAACCGAACCGACTGGATATCATAGGCATGGTCTCGCTCCCGGAGAGGGATTGAGTCATTGCTCATCATTCCTATCGTTCGATGTTGACTCATCCCGCTCACGCCAAGCGATCCTTTCGCCAGAGTAAGAGGTACACAAAGAACGGTCCGCCAGCCAGAGCGGTGATAATACCAACAGGAATCTCCGTCGGTGCGATCAGCGTCCGCGCCACTGTATCGGCGCCCATCAGGAAGGTGCCTCCAACCAACGCCGACGCGGGAAGGAGTAATCGATGATCGGCACCGATCACCAGCCGTACGGCGTGTGGAACGACCATGCCAATAAAGCCGATCATTCCACTGACAGACACCACCGCTCCCGTCACCAATGCCGTCAAGACAAACAAGGACCGCTTCGCCTGCTCTGTGTCGATACCAAGCGTGCGGGCAGACTCTTCTCCTAACGCCAAGATGTTGAGGACGCGCATATGACGAAAGAGCAGGAAGAGGCCGATCGAGAGGTAGATGATGAGTGCAACCAAGCTACCGTAGGTGGGAGCGGTGAGTGTTCCCATCAACCAAGCCATCATGCCATACGAACGATTCGGTTCAAGGATTGACGTAATGAACATAATCAAGGCTGAAAAGATGGCGTTGAGAATCACCCCGGTCAACAGCAGGCTGTGGATCGGCAGCTGACCATAGGTGGCAGCCATTCGATAGATCACGACGAGCGCCAAGAGGCCTCCAGCAAATCCACAGGCTGGCAGCGAAGTTTCCGCAAGAAAGGTGCTTCCTATTCCGAACAAGATTCCCACTGCCGCTCCTAGCGCGGCACCGCTGGAGACACCCAGCACATAGGGATCAGCCAACGGATTTCGTAACAGTGCCTGCAAGGCAACTCCCACAGAAGCCAAGGAGCAGCCAACCAAAAAGCCCAGCAAGATCCGTGGGAGTCGGACCTGCAGCAGAATGGCTTTCGCAATATCCGATGTCTTATCAGTACTGTCCTTCAAGCTGACCGTGTCAATTAACGCTCGTAAGACCTCCCCATACGCAATCGGTTGGGCACCGAAGTGGAGACAAATCAGGCCCACCGCAATGGCCGTGAGGCTAAGAACTCCAAGTGTCGCCATCCAGCGTGAGTTCGTGAGGATCGCGCCTTGAGAGACCATACGGCCAGGTTCGTGAGATACGACTTCCGTGCAGGACTCAGGCTGAACCATGGCTGGAAGCTGTTTCAACAGATCCTCACGGACGAAGCGCACCCTCACTGGAACCGAACGCGTCCGGATGGATGGCTCGAGCCAGTTGTTCGAGCCCCTCAACGACGCGAGGCCCAGGACGATTCAACAAACTTGATGAGACCTCATGGAAACGCTGGTGTTTCACGGCGGAAAGCGAGTCCCATCGCCGCCACTGCTGTTGCTCGCTGCGTGGTACCGCTTCTACTTGTCCGCTTGGGAAAATCAGTACCTCCGGATCTTCCTTCAACACGGTCTCCATGCTCAGTCTCGGATAGGCGTCGCTCGCCCGCGTCGCAATGTTCATCCCTCCTGCCACACCGATCATCTGATGGATGAAACTTCCCGGCCCCACGGTAATCAACGGTTGGCTATTCAGGACATACAGGACACGTCTGGCTGGTAAGGGCTCAACCTTTCGTCTAATCTCAGTAATGCGCTCACGCATCAGTTGAGTCACAGCGTTGGCCGCCGAGACTTTCTCAAACATCTGTCCCAACGTATGAATGTGAAGCGGGATATCCTCCAACGTGTGCGCATCAAGCACGAACACAGGAATTTTGAGCTGTTCGAGCTTCGCCTGCAGGTCAGGACGGAGAAAGTCCCTGGGCGCCAATACCAATTCCGGCCTGAGTGTGATGATGGCTTCCACACTGGGATTGGCATACCCCACCTTGGCCTTGGACTTCGCTGCCAACGGATAGTCACAAAACTCCGTGACGCCAACGATTTGTTCTTCCAACCCGATCGAGAACAGCATTTCGGTAATATTTGGAGCCAGCGACACGATGCGAGCCGGTGCCTTGGCCAAATAGATTCGATGTCCGGCATCATCCACAAACGATCGTGTTGAGACATGGGCCATGAACGGCATACCGGTGAGGATTCCCTGCTGTCGTCGCTTCATCTCACCTGACTCTCCTTGCCCACTGTCGGCCGCCAGCGCGAACAACACCGACAGCGCCATCGGGAGCACGGTTATGACGGGATGATATCCTTGCCATCGCTTCAAAAGAAAAAATCCCCAAGGCCAACACAGACCTTGAGGATTGCACCCGCTTCTTCATCCTCACCCGTTCCCCAGCCTCGAGGGAACACTGGTCAATTCTCCAAGCAGGTCTTCTGGCTCATGGTTCACCCTACTCCCCGTGCCTTCCCAGCATGTCGGTGAAACATACCTCGTGAGTTGTATCTCGCGTCACAATGCACGCGCTTCACGACTCACGAACAACGCTTCACAGCCATGCCAGTGGCTGTTCCGGGTTTCGTCCCCATTCACAGCGGCGGGACCGCGAGGGATTTGCACCCTCTTCCCTTACTCTGGAGTTACACTGGCAGCACAATAGGAGAGGGCAGCAAAACTTGTCAAGCTCAGTTATAGCCGCAGAGGCTCATCCCGTTACTCAGGGGCTATTCTCTTTTTGCTCATAAGAGTACACCTCGTGCTTGTGACCATTCATGCAACTGTGGTAGTATCACCCGATTTTCACCAGTTTCATTTCGTTAAGAAGGAGAACGACCGTGGCATGGATGTGTGAGATTTGCCAAAAGAAGCCTGTATCGGGCAACAATGTGAGTCATGCGAACAACAAAACCAGGCGAGTGTTCAACCCCAATCTTCAAACTGTTCGTGCGGTGGTGGATGGGAGTCATAAGCGTATCCGCGTCTGTACGCGCTGTTTACGTTCTGGATTAGTACAAAAAGCGGTCTAACGGCGCTTCCCTCTTCACGCGCACGTTACGGCGCCCCCCAGAGAATCCGGCCACCGCGCTCAACCAATTTGATGACCGATGGATCATCAGGGGAGAGGGTTAGAGTGCGGTTGCCGTCTTTGCTCATGAGTACAAGCCCGACTTCTCCATTCGCGTCCAACCCGAGACCGGCTCGGGCTTTTCCTTTAGCGTCCAGCAGCAAGAACTCCTCGGCATGCATCCCATTCGGCTTCTGCGCGTCAGCCGACCTTGGTGAAAGTAACTGAGTACTCAGCACGCCGCCGGCTGTTCCACAAAGAAATGCTGCTATACAAAGTAGAATCTGGTTGTGCCGCATGTCTTTTCGCCTCCCTCGATGCAAAGATTGCGTGCTTCCAAACGGAGACTGCTGCGAAAATTCCTGAACGAATTCCCTCAACAGGCGTAGCCTAGAACATTACGGCAGGCGTTAGCTAGGGCTTTGGGCACACTTATGGGTTCTTAGTGCCTAGAAAGACGAATCCATTCGTTCTGTCACTATTGAACGCGGCGCTGTAGAGCTTCTTGGTTCTAGCGTTATATAGTCCAACCCCATTCACCGTATTCGTTCCATTGCTGCAAGTGGATTGACCACCGAATGTGATCGTCACATCAAATACATTCCCACGTGTCCTTGATGAAACTGAACCGGTGATGCGGCATCCCGTGCTGGAAATACCGGAGATTCTTCCTGCTGCCGACACGGTCACATTCACGGTTTCATTCTGAGCGACTGGACCTGTGTAGGTTCCTGCTACGGCCGTGATATCGGGAGTCAACTCGTAATCGCTATTGTAGGCGGTGGTAAACGTATCGGGAACGTTGCTCTGGTAGGACCCACTCAAACTTTGCTTCGTCGTATAACTTCCATTAATCGTAGCGTTAAGCACGGGTGTTACCGCCCGCTCTACATTGAAGTCTTTGCCGTTTAAAGAATTCAGGGCACCATTTTGAGCATTGCTATCCCCTTGGAATACTCCTTCGATAATCGAGGGATCACCACCCACAGAATACAGAAACCAGTAGACGCCGTCATCGAGTACAACCCCTGTAACAGTACGGTTCGTGTTGGTCGTCCCAGTCCAAAAACCCTCGGCGGTGGCTGCCGTGAGAGGTACAGGAGATGGTGGCGGCGTATCACCATCACCGCTGCATGCAGAAAGAAAGGTAAGAAATAAGAGGCCGAAAACCGGCATCACTATCCGATTCAAACCCATGACTGAACTCCTTGTGAAGCGAAGGCTGCCCGTTTTC
>JANPKE010000112.1:0-1680 GCA_031425875.1 Nitrospirota bacterium | reverse complement strand
AGAACGTGTGAAGAGGGAGCGATGCTTGATAAAGAACCGCGACTCGGACTGACGTACGACGACGTGGTCCTCGTGCCGGCCAAGTCGAAGATTGTACCCAATGAAGTCGATACCGGCACCTTTGTGTCGCGCAATATCCGGATCAATATCCCGCTCATCAGCGCGGCCATGGATACCGTGACAGAGTCTCGGTTGGCGATCGCGATGGCGCGCGAAGGGGGAATCGGGATCATCCATCGCGTGTTGTCTCCAGAGGATCAGGCGACGGAAGTGGATAAGGTCAAGAAGTCCGAAAGCGGAATGATCCTCGACCCCGTCACGATTTCTCCCGACGAAACGATTCGAGACGCGCACCAACTCATGGCGAAGTATCGGATCTCGGGTATCCCCGTCACCAAAGGGCGCAAGCTGGTCGGGATTCTCACCAACCGTGACCTGCGGTTTGAAACCAGGATGGAGATGAAGGTGTCGCAGGTGATGAAGCGAGACCGGTTGATCACGGCGCCGGAGGGCACCAGCCTGGAGAAGGCGAAAGAGATTCTGCATGAGCACCGGATTGAAAAATTGCCGGTGGTGAACAAGCACTTTGAACTCAAAGGGCTCATTACCATTAAAGATATCGAAAAGCGGGTCAAGTATCCCAACGCCTGCAAGGATGGCCATGGGCGCTTGCGGGTCGGGGCGGCGGTGGGTGTTGGACCGGACACGGAAGAGCGCGTGACGCTGCTCAAGAGATCCGGAGTGGACCTTGTCGTGATCGACACGGCGCACGGCCATTCGCAAGCCGTGCTGGATACGGCGAAGATGATCAAGAAATTGTATCCGGCTCTCGAACTGGTCGTGGGAAACATCGGGACCGCAGAGGCGGCCAAAGACCTCCTCAAAGCCGGAGTTGATGCGGTCAAGGTCGGGGTCGGACCAGGATCGATTTGCACGACGCGGATCGTGTCAGGCGCCGGGATGCCGCAGCTGACCGCCATCGCGGATTGCGCAAAAGTGTTAACTGGCAGCGGTGTGCCGATTATTGCGGATGGTGGCATCAAGTTCTCAGGCGATATTACAAAGGCCTTGGCTGCCGGGGCGTCGTCTGTGATGCTTGGTGGTCTCTTTGCCGGAACAGAAGAGTCTCCCGGTGAGACGGTGCTCTATCAAGCCAGAACCTACAAGGTCTATCGCGGCATGGGCTCCATCGGGGCGATGGAGCGAGGGGGCGGGGATCGGTATGGACAAGGAGGACGCCCGGCTCAGAAACTGGTGCCCGAGGGGATCGAAGGCCGTGTGCCCTATAAAGGTTCGTTGGCTGCCGTGGTGTATCAGCTAGTCGGCGGTGTGCGATCGGGAATGGGATACTGTGGCTGTAAAGCGATTGTCGACTTGCAACAGAATGCTACGTTCATCAGACAATCCGTGGCCGGCCTCCGTGAGAGCCATGTGCATGACGTGATCATTACTAAAGAGGCGCCGAACTACCGAATGGATTGGGAATAGCTCTGCGTGAAACGTCTCTCGTGAAGCGTATCTTGTAACCAAAACCTAGTTTTCCCTTATCTAACGAACGACGCTTCACGAACGACGATCTCCATGGAATTTTGGCACAATAGAATTCTGGTTCTCGACTTTGGGTCGCAGTATACGCAATTGATCGCCCGCCGCATTCGCGAAGCCCAGGTCTATTCGCAA
>JANPKE010000111.1:0-2931 GCA_031425875.1 Nitrospirota bacterium | reverse complement strand
GAATGCCGGCGAGGGCCGCTTTCGCCCGATCGACCACGAAGACGTATTTCACTTGGTCTGCCTCAATATAATCATCCACATCGACCACTCCGGGCGTCGATTCGAATAGCCTCCGAATCTCGCGAGCGACAGCGAGTTGCCTGGCGTAGTCGGGACCGTAGACTTCCGCCACCAGAACTGATTGCACAGGCGGCCCCGGCGGCACTTCGACAATCTTTACATTCGCTCCGTATTCACGAGCGATCTGTTGCACCGGTGGGCGAAGCCGTTGAGCGATCTCATGACTTTGGGAGGCTCGGTCCTGTTTCGCGACCAGATTGAGCTGAATATCGGCCTCGTGAGGTTGTTCTCTCAAATAGTAGTGGCGTACCAAGCCGCTGAAGTTAAAGGGCGATGCGGTACCGACATAGGCCTGATAATCCCGTACTTCCGGTATAGTCTTCACATATCGTCCCAGCGCCTGCGTGACCTGTGCGGTTTCTTCAAGCGTCGTTCCTTCCGGCATGTCGATCACCAGTTGGAGTTCACTCTTGTTGTCGAATGGGAGCATTTTCACCACGACATGACGAGTGTAGAACAACAGGGTCGACGCCACGAGCAACAGTCCAACAATCCCTAGAACGGCATACGCGAGCATCGGATGGGCCAGTAACGGAGAAAGGACTCGTCGATAGATCCGAGCTGTGAGTCCGCTCTCGTCGCCTTCCTGTTCAATCCCTGATAGCGCGACTCCAGGACGATAACAAGTCCGGCAAAACCAGGGGATCACGACAAAGGCGACCAACAACGAAAAAAACATGGCGATAGAGGCGTTGACGGGAATCGGTCTCATATATGGTCCCATCAACCCGGACACGAAAGCCATCGGTAGGAGGGCGGCGATGACGGTGAATGTCGCCAGGATCGTGGGATTCCCAACTTCATCGACCGCTTTGATAGAGGCCTCGTCATGAGACCCAAGACGCATCTTCAGATGCCGGTACGTATTTTCGACGACCACAATGGCATCGTCCACGAGAATGCCGATCGAAAAGATGAGGGCAAACAGCGTGACACGGTTGATCGTGTAACCGATGATCATTGAGGTGAACAACGTCAAAGCGAGCGTGAGGGGGATTGCTATGGACACGACGAGGGCCGGCCGCAGTCCCAAGGCAACACCAAGGAAGACCACCACCGCGACGACGGCAATGAGCAAATGCCACAAGAGTTCATTCGCCTTCTCCTGGGCCGTTTCGCCATAATCGCGGGTGACCGTCACACGCACGTCCGATGGAATGGCCACGCCTTTCATTTCTTCGACTTTGCGGATCACGTCCGCGGCAACGGTCACTGCGTTCATACCGGCCTGCTTGGCAATGGCAACCGTCACGGCGGGGGCTTCTCCCCCTTCACCATTCCCTCCTGACACCGTACCAATGCCTTCGCCGAACCAGACATAACTCGTCGCTTCCGCAGGCCCGTCCGTCACCGCCGCCACTTGCCGTAGATACACGGGCCGTTGCTCGCTGACGCCGACCACCAGGGCATCGAGATCTTCACGCGATCGTATGAAGCGGCCGGTCTCCACGAGGAAACTTTGGTTGCGACTGTCAAACCGGCCCGTCAACAACGCCCGATTCTCCCCGCGTATCACGTTCGCGACCTGTAACGGCGTCAACCCGTATGCCTTCAACCTGGTGGGATCAATCTGAATGCGCAGCTCGCGCGCCCGTCCTCCGACGATGAAACCGGCCGACGTGCCGGAGACCTTCTTAGCCTCCTCTAACACCTGTTCGGCGAGGCGATGGAGTTCGAATTCCCCGTATCGCTCACTCGAGAGCGTCAGCGTGACGATCGGCACGTCGTTGACATCCTTCGGCTTGACAAGAAAGGGCTCGGCCCCTGGCGGCAGCAGGTCTTGGTTCGACATCAACTTGTCGTAGAGATCGACCAGGCTCTGTTCCATTGGCTGGCCGACGTAGAAGCGGACGATGATCAGCGCACCGCCCGGCCGAGAGATCGAGTAGACATACTCGACGCCTTTGATCTCGGAGAGCTTGCGCTCAAACGGTTTGGTAAGTTGTTCTTCCACGACCTTGGCTGAGGCACCCGGAAACGGCAGCCAGACATCGGCCATCGGGACCACGATCTGCGGTTCTTCCTCACGAGGAGTTATGACCACCGCAAACAGGCCCAGCAGTAACACGCCCAACATAATGAGCGGAGTGAGCTTACTGTCAATGAAGAGGGCTGCGATGCGGCCTGAAAGGCCTGGGCGGTAGTCTGTCATTGGTCAACCGTCGTTCGTATCTCGGACGTGGAGGACGGACCGTGGCTAGAAAGGCTTACTGAACCCCGCCATGCTAAGAGAGAAAATACGCATCACGGGGTTCGTCCCAGCGGAGAGGCCGCCATCTCTACAATCTCCACCGTGACTCCATCAACTCCCTGAGGTCCGTCCGCCAATACTCGTTCACCAACGTTGACGCCAGAGAGAATCTCCACATCCTTCTCGAAGTGACGTCCGATTTTGACCCACCGGAGTCGCGCAATCCGATCCTCCCCAACAACAAAGAGGCTGGTGAGTTCACCCCGTTCGATGACGGCTGTTGATGGGACGAGCATGGTTTGCGTGGCGCCTGTATCGAGCTGGAACCGACCGAACATGCCGGTCTTCAGTCCGACTGTCCTCGGCAAATCAACCTTCACCATAAAGGTATGCGTGTGCGGGTCGCCGGCAGGCAGAATTTGGCTGACGAGGCCGGCCAAGGCTTGGCCTCCTAAGGCATCAATGACGACCGGGATCTTGTCCCCGCGAGAAACCGACTTCAGGTCTCCTTCCGCCACCGTAGCTTCCAACCGAAGGCGCTGAGGATCTTCCATTTTGAGCAGCGGCTGACCCGGCGAGGCCAATTCCCCTGCCTCCACTTTCTTTTCGGTGATAACGCC
>JANPKE010000110.1:0-5992 GCA_031425875.1 Nitrospirota bacterium | reverse complement strand
AAGCCTCCGAGCAGTTTGAACACGTGGCGGCGGACAAAGAGAGCTTGGTCGCCGGTCGCGATGCCCGGTACGCGCGCCCGGCGATTCATAAAGAAACAGATGACTCGGCCCCAAACCGAGGGATTGTCGAATCGGACGCTGAAACGCCCACCCACAGCTGAGGGGTGGTTGCTCAAGGCTAATTCTATGATCGGTCCGGCTTGTGCCGGCAACTGTGTATCGGCATGCAGGAAGAGTAAGATCTCCCCCTGGCTGGCTTTTGCCCCTTCGTTCATTTGGCGCGCTCGCCCTCGTGACGACGTAATGATGCGGGCATTGAGCGTACGGGCGCAAAATTCTTCAGCGAGGCTGACGGTGCTATCGGTGCTGCCGCCGTCAACGATGATGATCTCCCTCAGGGCAGCCGTTGATAGGCACGCAAGAGTTCGTGGAAGGTTCTTTTCTTCGTTTAAGGTTGGAATGACGACAGTGATCGCCATCAGAGATCACGCTGCAGGTTTCTTAGGTTCGACGAACATGAAGTACATCACGATGATGATGGTGATCCAGAAGAGGACCTGCTTGTGCCAAAACAGAACTTCCCCATACTGGAAGAGACCCAAGGCTAAGGTAATGGCAAGAGTCATGACTCCATACCGGAAGGTCGGCGTTTCGATGGCGGCATTGGCCCATATCGCCAGGCCGCCGAAATAGATAAGAAAAGGCACGATATTGATTTCAAAGCCGCCGCTGATGGACAGAAACACATTGAGAAAGCCGATAAACATCAGCGCGGTTCCGACCATCAAGCCGATGACGTGAATCTGATGCTCGTTTCCCGCCCCTTGCTCTTCCGGTTCGGTCGGACGTGACGGGGCCAGCGATTCGTTGTGAGGCGGTGGTAGATCGGATGGAGCCATGGTTAGACTTTAAAATGTTTACTGAGCGATAAGGTCTGTCGTTGATAGGAAGATCCCAACGAAGATCCATAGAGCTGTGTCGGCATGCCCATCATCCTGTCATAGACGACCTTGAAGAAGGTCTGTCCGTCATGGATCAAGAATGGCACGTCGTGTGGGCGAACTTCCAGCACAACTTGTGTGCCGGTGATCTCTCCCTTCGATCCATACCCGAATCCAGGGTCGAAAAATCCTGCGTAGTGAGTCCGGAGCTCCCCGCAAGCCGCTTCGTAGGCCACCATTTCGGCGGCGTAGCCGGCCGGCACACGAATGCGCTCCTTCGAGGCCAGGATATAAAACTCTTCGGGCTCCAATAACAAGCTGTCGTGGCGATGGCGATGGAGCGGTTCCCAAAAATCGGCCGCGACATAATGGCCGACTTTCTCCAGATCGATGACGTGGCTGTTCTTCTTCGCACGGTACCCGATGATACGGGAGTCTCTCTGATCCGTGCCGGCGAGGTCAATGCGCAGGAACAATCCACGCTCAACACGAAAGTCTCGGCTGCCGACGGCCTTCGGGGAAGCCACATTATGGTACAGCAATGGTGTGTTCCGATGAAGGGCCTGAAGCGCTCGGTCCGGCACCGTGGCCTCGCCAGACACAAACCGGATTTGGTTCAATGACTGTCCCGTGCGAACTTTGATGGCAAATGAGCGTGGGACGACCTCCAGGAAGAGCTGGCCTCGATAGCCAGCACGAATTTCATCGAATCCGGAGGTGAGATCCGTTACCACCCGGGTAAAGACATCCAGACGACCGGTCGTGCTCTTTGGATTCGCCCGTGCGCGGATCGTCTTCGGGAGGGCCAGCTGTTCCAGCAATGGAACGAGATACACATGCCCTTTCTCCAGAATCGCTCCGTCGGTCAGATCCATCTCGTACATCACGAGGTCCGACTGGTAAAAATCCAGCACATTCAGACGTGAGGAGATGGCCGACAGTTCCGGCAAGAAGCTGCTGATCAGTCGATAGGCTTTTCGGCCTAGGCGGAGATCAAGGCTGGCTGGCTGGATCTGCCGACCCTCGACGGTCGGAGAGGCGCTGATGGCTCGGCTTGCGATCAAGCGTTTGATGTCTTGATAGGGGAGGATGCCGGCTCGGGATGAGTGAGTGGTCACAGGTCGTCCGCATCTCCGCCACAGCT
Source organism: Nitrospirota bacterium (assembly GCA_031425875.1). Lineage (GTDB taxonomy): Bacteria > Nitrospirota > Nitrospiria > Nitrospirales > Nitrospiraceae > Nitrospira_D. The sequence goes on along the minus strand of JANPKE010000110.1, from coordinate 3,907 downwards.
GTTCCCCCAGGCGGCATAGCCGTCGCGATCAGGGTAGCTGTCACCACATGTCACATAGGCTTCTTCTGCATTATCGAGCGAGGAGCCTACACCGACCATCGGAAGTTCCCGCCGGTTGTCAGCCTTTGGTTGGGGATAATGGAACGTCTTGCCCTCATAATTCCGGAGGATCGCCCCGTCCTCATCCAGATGGACCACGTAGTTGTCTGGTAGCAGCGGAATCTTGCCACCGCCCCCCGGCGCATCGATGACGAAATGAGGCACGGCCATTCCACTCGTATGGCCTTGGAGCGCCTTGATGATATTCAGCCCCGTTTCGACGGTTGTCCGAAAATGATTCGTTCCCTTGGTCAAGTCAGCCTGATAGAGATAATAGGGCTTCACCCGCGCAAGGAGCAGCTGATGGACGAGGCGTTTCATGATCTCCGGATCATCATTGACGCCTTTGAGAAGCACCGTTTGGGCGCCCAGTGGGATGCCGGCATCCGCGAGCATGCCGCAGGCAGCCTTAACTTCAGGGGTAAGTTCGTCTGGGTGGTTGAAATGCAAGTTCATGTAAATAGGATGATACTTTTTCACCATCTCGCAGAGCTTGGGCGTGATGCGTTGCGGCAAGGTCCCTGGGACGCGCGATCCGATGCGGATGAGTTCGAGGTGAGGAATGGTCCGCAGAGCCTTGAAGATGCGTTCGAGGAGATAGTCGGGGAGCAGCAGTGGGTCGCCTCCTGATAGGATGACATCACGCACTTCCGTATGCTCACGAAGATACTGGATCGCGCGGTCCAACTCGCCCTTTTTCAGGAAACCCGGTTTGCCCACCAATCGCTTTCTGGTACAGAACCGGCAGTAGATCGGGCATTGATTGGTGACCATGAGCAGCACCCGATCTGGATAGCGGTGGACCAGATGGGGAACCGGGCTCATGAGATCTTCTTCCAGTGGATCGTCCTCTGCGTCGATGTCGGCCAACTCCGCGATTTCGGGGACGACCTGCTTCCAGATGGCATCGTCCTTCGATTTGATCGTCTCCAGTACCGTCGGAGTAATCCGCATCGGATAGGGGCCGACGATCGCTGCTATTTCTTTCTCATCGAGGCCAAATCGTTCAGCGAGGTCCTTTGGCTTGACGATACTTTTGGCGAGGATCTGTTGCCAGTCTTCCATGTGTCGTCCTTTTGGTGGTCAGTTGATTCGGCAAGAAGGGTGGTCGTCGTCTTCGCCCACCACATCGGGTGTCGTGCGGGCTTGCGACTGAAACTCGGTTGTTGCTGCGGTTCCAGCCTGGTCGGTGTGAGACCGCTCGTCTAGATAGGCCAGAATGTCGGCGGTTTCCGTCAGCACGAGATCGCCGTCCCTGAGGACTGGTACATAATATTGGCCGGATGCCTCATGAACTTGCGTGCGCATGCGTCTGCTGTCGGGCACGATGACATCTTCATAGGTCAGCCCCAAGTCGGCCAGTTTTCGGCGAACCACTACACAGTCAGGGCACCAGTCGACATGGTAAAGAGTCATAGCCACGATTGATACAGGCTACCAGGAATACAGGAGAAAGTGAAACGGCCATTTACGGTTTAATCGGGCGAGGCCCGTCTCTGTCGTCCTGTCGAAGGGCGCAAGGGACCATAATCGCGTCTTTCATGCCATGGAGTATCTTCTTGTCGGCTGGACAGATGGTGGCCAGGATCCCAGCGAGCTCAACGCTTCCCTCCGAAACAAAGTAATAAGGGGAGAGTCGCGCCCGGCCTGACATGTGTACCATGGCGTGTTGGTGCTCATCCATAAAGTCCATCTCAAACAACCGACCCTTGTGGAATTCTTGCAGGATATAGGGGGTGGTTGGGAAGGAGACAAGAGCTTTCCGAAGCGCCTCGACCCATTCGACCTGGGGCATGTCATGCCCGATCGTCACACCTCGGCTCCCCCACGCCAGTTCCGAAAAGCCGGAAGGCTTGATGACAAACTGGCGTTCCTTCTGTGTCGCCCTTTCTAGTTCGGCCCAGTTCGCCACCGGACGGTTCCCTATATACAGGTCTGGAATCGTCGCGATCGCAGGAAGCGGTGTCGGGTCAAGCAGCCAGGTTTTCGGCATGATCGTGGTCAAATGCAGCAGGCAGTCTGTACCGAGTTCTGTTTCCCAAAAGGGGCGGAGGATCGGATGGTGGAGCAGGGCGAAGGCCGATTTTTCCTCTAGTGCCGGCTTATAGGGAGGTGTCACGGAGACCCGACCTTTCTTCGCGGCATATTGGACCAGTTCAGCTTTGGGAATATTCAACAAGTCGAACAGCTCATAAAAGCGATAGAGAACGCTGATCGCCTGCTCGCTTCCGTCGGTGTGGAGGCGAAGTCCGTCCTCCGTAAACCGAATCTCGCGTGGTTCGACACACCAGACGGACAATCCCTCTTCGCGGAGCTGAGCGGCCAACCAGGACATTTCCGGCCGATAGTCTTTCGATTCGTCGGAGACCAGAATCGCGATGCACCCTCCTTGCTGGCCTTGGAGAGAACGTAGTATGCGAGCAAATCCTCGGATCATGCCGAGCGGCCCTCCGATGATCTGCGCATGATCGCCATTGAGATCGTGATAGATGCGAGACAGACAGGCGGTGAGCCCGATCCCTCCTGGAACCGAATCCAGCTCGGTGATCATCATGCCGTCTTGTGTGGGGATAATATCGGGCCTGATAACAGCGGGCAGGGTATCGCGAAATCGTTTCATCCGGCTGTATTGCACTAATGCAGCCGGCTTCCCTTGGTCGAGGTAGCCTGCGACCCAGGTCGGTTGAATTCCTTTGACGCTTTCGGTGTACAGCCGATTCAATCCTCGATAGAACGACAGCAGGTGTGGCCCCAAATCGGTGAAGAACCGCAGCTGCTCAGATGACAGATACAAGGGGCAGGGACTGACTCGCCAGGAGGTCACCGCCTGTAGGTCCGAAGCGGAGCCTTGTAGGGGCACGGTGGATGGAGATCCGAACAAGTTTGCGCGACACAACTGCTCGCGAATAGTCGCGCAGCGGTCGTGGGCTGCCTCAGGCGAGAGTGTCGGACAGGAGGCGTCAGTCTGTGCCAATGAAAACCCCTTCGTGCGCGTTCCGGCCTGGCGGGAGTGCGGCATCGGAATGGTGCAAAGGGTGCAATGCTAGCACGCACATCAGCGACCGACAAGGGGGCAGCGGACTTCTCGGGGGGATAGATCTGGTGCAATGCGGACAGAGTGCGAGATGATCGGAAGCAAACCTTCCTTGCCACCGTTCGGCATGCATCGTATGATTGGAGCTCGATGGACCTCAGGACAGTGGACTCCAAACAGACGATGAGGGTTCTGCCTCAGCTGGTTCCGGATTCAGCGTGTGTTCGTTGTGATGTGTGCTGTCGTTTTCCGGAAGCCGACAGTTTTCTTCGTCCCTACTTTACCGGTCAAGAAATCGCCGATGCAGTGGCACATGGAGTGCCTGATTCGTTCTTTTCCGATAGGTCCGGCTCGCAGGTCGATCTTGTCAAGAATCCGATGGACGAAGGGTATCTCTGTCCCGCGTTTGATTCGCAGTCGGGCCGGTGTGGAATTTATGACGTTCGCCCATTGGACTGTCAACTGTATCCGCTGGCGTTGATGTGGGATGCGTCGGGTCGGGAAGTCCTGCTTGGGTGGGATTCCAAATGTCCATTCATGCGCGACGCGCCATCACGTGCCATTCGAGAGTACGGGGAACGTGTCGCGATGTCTCTGGCGGATGAGACGATCGTTGAGGCAATTGTGGCTCACCCTCGTCTCATCGGTCGCTTTCAGGACGATGTGATCGTACTCAAGGCGCTTCCGCACCTCACGGCTCGTCTTGTTCCTGAGCGCGTTGATCCCCAGTTCCGTCCACTGACGCTGTTGGACGCGCCGCAGTTCGCGAAGGCG
>JANPKE010000109.1:0-1529 GCA_031425875.1 Nitrospirota bacterium | reverse complement strand
CCAGCATCGCGGAGATTCACAAAGCTGACGCCCTTGACCACGCGGCCCTCTTTGACGTCCAGACAGGGAATGATGCGTTTGGTCAGCATAGTACTACTGACATGAGGGGAGAGCCTTGTTCTGCTCCTAACCCTTCACTCCTTACCAAGAGCCACCACTGCGGCCTTCAGATCAAGTTTCCCATCGTAAAGGGCTTTCCCCACGATCGCCCCCTCGATTTTTGGACCAAGTGATCGTACGGCTTGCAGATCTTCCAGACGAGTGATCCCTCCTGAGGCAATCACCGGAAACGAAGAGTGCTCGACAACTTCTTTCAATGCAGGAATATTCGGCCCGTTCAGCATGCCATCACGCGCGATATCTGTATAGACCACGGCGGCAATCGCACAGCCTGACAGTTCCTTCAACAAATCGATCGCTTTCACATCGGATACCGTTGTCCAGCCTTTTACAGCGATTCGACCGTCACGTGCGTCGAGCCCAAGTACGATCTGCTGCGGAAACTCCTGGCAGGCCAGATCGAGCAGCGCCCGGTTCGTGAGCGCTGCCGTGCCGAGCACAACGCGCGACACCCCAGCATTGAGATAGCGGCGGACCGTATCAATGGTCCTGATGCCGCCGCCGACCTGAACTTTGACGCGAACCGCTTTCATGACGGACTCGATGTGGGGCAGATTCTTGGGCTCGCCGTCGACCGCACCGTTTAAATCCACGAGGTGAATCAAACCAGCTCCCTGTTGTTGCCACCTGCTGGCAACCTCCGTCACATCGTCAGAATAGACCGTTTCGTCAGCCATATCGCCTTGACGTAACCGCACGCAACGCCCATCTTTCAAATCAATGGCAGGAATAACCAGCACCCTACTTGCCCTCCCTCACACCGAACGGGAAGTCGCTTAAGACCTCATCAACCCCGTATTCTGCGAGTTCCGCCGCCGTCACGAAAGCCCATCGTTGCAAGAATCCCATAAGATCCTCGGTCATCGGCCTCTGCCGCTCATAATAGCTACCGACCCAGAGCACTTGCCCATCAGCCGCCACCACCTTAGCCTCAAAGCCGACCGTCGCGGAAGGATTCGCTCCCAGTCGACTGCCGACCCGCTCTTGATATACGGATACAAGGCCGAATAATGCCGCATCCGCCTTCAGTCGCTTCGCAACCGCAGCGGCAGCCTTTTCCATCCCCATTTTGGCCAGCTCTCCGTCGGCTGAAGAGGCTCTGACTGCATCACCGGGAGACAATACGAGAAGGCCTTTCCGATCTCGAAGACGCCCCCAGAACAATTCCGTCACCTTCTCCGCCGCATGTCCCGGCACCAGCATGGTTTTCTTGGGCGAGGGTTGCCCTTCCGGAGGAACTCCCATGGAAATATCGGATCGACGGATACTGTCAGGGGTCGGAAGAAAGAGATCGTCTTGATTGTGCGCTTGGGGCGTGGCAATCGACGTAAACGGGATTAAGGCAATGGACTGAATCCGGTATCGGGCGAGTTCTGGAGCCGATTTCGTCGAGACCTTCGATCCGCTGC
>JANPKE010000108.1:0-6118 GCA_031425875.1 Nitrospirota bacterium | reverse complement strand
TACGGATGCGCTTCCCATTCAAGAAGAAACCGGCCTTGAGTTCGCATCGGTGCACAATGGCGTCATGCACGCCTGCGGCCACGATGGACACACGACGATGTTGCTCGGCGCGGCTGCGCTGCTTTCCCAAGAGAAGGACTTACCGGCGCCGGTGCGACTGATTTTCCAGCCGGCGGAAGAAAAAGGGACCGGAGCCATCGCCATGATCAAGCAAGGGGTGCTCGAGGGAGCTGGCCTGATCTTTGGTGGACACCTTGATCGGCATTACCGTCCCGGCACCATTGTGGTGAGTGAGGGACCGGTCAATGCGTCATCAGACAATTTTTCAATTGAGATCATTGGGCAAGGCGCACATGGAGCCAGACCGCACGAAAGCATCGACGCCGTGGTGGTGGGCAGTCTGATGATTATGGCGTTGCAGACCATCGTCTCACGAGAGATCGATCCGGCCCGTCCTTCGGTTGTATCGGTTGGCCAGTTTCACGCTGGGACTGCGCCGAACGTGATTGCAGGGCAGGCCAAGCTGGAAGGTACCGTGCGTGCTCAAGATCCGGCAGTCCGCCAACAACTGCTCAATTCTGTGCGCCGCATTGCCGAATCCATCGCACAGTTGCACGGTGCGAAGATTCACGTTGCGGTCACAGAAGGAACGCCGCCACTCATCAATCAGCCTGAGTCGGCCAACATGGCGCGCCGTGCCGCGATCGAAGCGGTCGGGGAGGCGAATGTGTTGCCGCTGAAGACGGCGAATATGGGGGCGGAAGATTTCAGCTACTACCTTGAGCAAATTCCTGGCGCCTATGTCCGATTCGGCAGCCAAGTTCCTGGCCGGGAAGGCTATCCGGCACATTCGAGCAAGTTCGACTTTGATGAAGAAGCTCTGGCCGTAGGAGCAGCGTATTATCACGCCATCGCCAAGATCGCGGGCCAGCAACTTCGTCAGCAAGCGGCCACCTTCTGACACCGCAACGGGACAAGCATGATCAAAGTCCGAGAAGCCCGCGAAGAGGATGTGGGCCAGATCCGTGAGATCTTTCTCTCGGTCTACGGCACTGACTATCCGCATCGCGAACTTTACGATGAACTCTGGCTGAAGCGCTCCGTCTTCACCGATGATGCGCTCATTCTCGTCGCTGAAGATACGGAAGTCGGCCGTGTCGTCGGGACGGCTTCCGTGCTGTTTGATTTCGGCGCCCACTCCGACTTGGTGGGAGAGTTTGGCCGCCTTGCCGTGCATCCCGACTATCGCCGGATGCAGGTCGGGAAGCTGCTCATGGACAAGCGTATCGAGGCCATCAAGAATCGTCTACACGTCGGACTCGTCGTCGCACGCACCGTGCATCCCTATGCGCAGCGTATCAGCCTGGCTCAGGGTTTCATTGCCACAGGCTTTCTGCCCTTGAAGCATTTCTTTCGCCACCGCGAGAGCTTTGCACTGCTGGCTCGGTATTTCGGCGATGCCCTGGTCTTGCGCCGCAACAATCCGCGCATCATTCCCGAGGCCTATACCTTGGCCAATCTCGTGATGAGCCAGCCGCCGCTCACGCCAGATTTCATCGTCGACGAAGACTCCGCGTCCTATCCCATGGGTGGTGACTATCGTCTCGAACAGTTGCAAGCTGAGGGTTATCCCGCTTTGCTGCGTATCGAACGGGGTCGGGTACGCAATCGGGAGATTTTCGGACCTGTGCGGTTGGACTATGGCTTCTTCAAGCTCCAGTCTCGCCAGACCAGTTACTTTCTCGCCCGTTCCGGAGACCATATCGTGGGAGCCGTCGGCTACACGATGGACCCTGTCGAGCACACTGTGCGGGTGTTCGAGCTCATCGCGCTGGCCGATGATGTGGTGCGATTTCTTCTGGCCGAACTGGAGCGCAAGTGCCGGGAGGAGTTGGGAATCGAGTACATCGAGATCGATGTCAGCGCCTACGCGCCTCGTATGCAGCGGACATTATTGGAACTGAATTTTCTTCCAGTCGCCTATGTGCCGGCCATGGTGTTCTATCAAGTCGAACGGCTCGATATCGTCAAAATGGTGCGCTTGATCAAGTTGGAAGAGTTGGGGCCACTCGGGTTGACCGAGCCAGTTCAGGCCGTGGCCGATATCGTGATGCGCGGGTTTTCCACATGTGTCATCGCGCCTCGCATGGCGCAGGCGATCAAAGAGGTGCCCTTGTTTCGTGGGATGAACACCGAACAGGCCACGCGGTTAGCGGGAGTCTGCACCGTGAGACACATCGAGGCGGGAGACCGGCTCTTTTCCAGGCGCGATCCTGGAGACCGGCTCTATCTTATGCTTCAAGGGCACGTCACTATCAGCAGCGGCGCGTCTGCTCGCGTGATCGGTACCGTGCATACCGGCGAGACTTGTGGAGAAGTGTCGCTCCTTTCGGCCAGGCATCACTCCGCCACCGCGACGGCCATGAACGACATCGAGGTTGCAGAGCTACTCCGGCGTGACCTGGAGGATCTCATTCGGCGTCGCCCCGATATCGGTGTGATCATCTACCGCAACTTGGCCGTTGGACTGGGAGAGAAACTCTTGCGTTCCGGCGAATGGAACCGGGATCCGGAGCGAAGCGAAGCCGACAGTCTGACCCTTACGTCGCAGAGTGCGTTGCACAGGACATGATGATCACACACGGTACCGGTCGTTCCCCCGTAGCCTCGAGGGGCGAGCGGGTTCGAATTGGCTCGTGGCGTGTACCCGTCACGCGGCTTGGCCACCGTACCGACGGCGATCGGGATGTGAGGCTCTCCTCGGCTGCGACGTGACGCGCCGATTGTCACGGATCACATCGTCGACGATCATTCCGCAATTGACGCAGCGCCAACCGTGAAAGTCCGCTGGCGAGCCAGTCTGCACCGCGAAGCTATCGTCACTGACGGCGAGGCCGTTGCATCGTAGGCAATTCATTGATCATCTCCCAGTAGAATGTCCTTTCCTATCCAAGGACCCTGTTGCGGAGTCTCGGTGGTGGCAACATGAATCATGCGCTGCATTCGTGCGGCTTGCTGTAAGGCTGTCCCATCTTGGAAGCCCAGCACGTACCGCCTGAGAATCTCGGGAGGGCACTGTCGATAGGTGTCGGAATGGTCGCTATTCATTAGGGCATCCCGCAGTCCATCTGCTTCCGCGCTCCACTCGTCCACTTCCGGTTCGGTGCGAGCCTGTGCAGATTGCCGTTGGCACCACTCGATACGAACAATGATAGGGTTTGTTGCGTGTTTCATAATTTACTCATTAGGTATCCAATCACATCGTGATTCTCATAGCAGCGCAGCAAGTTGAATGCCACGGTAAAGAGCGGCCAAGAACTCTGTTGTGATGGTTCTTCTCACTCGGCATTTTCCTACGTAAGTATAACGAGTTACACGATGGGGTGAGGTCGGTGACGATAAGGTGTATGGATACCAGAGTTGCCGAGGTCAGTGGAGGAGGTGAAGGATTGAGACTTTACTGTTTCATAATGAGACTAGGTAAAGCCCTAGAAGAAATATCTGGGCTGAAGAGAGTAGGTTAAGCGTATGGCATCGCAACTCCTGCTTCTGTCTTTCTCCTTTGAACTTTAAACGGACACAAGAATACGACGACTTGAGCTCAATGATGGTCTTAGCAAACAACATTGTTGCCTGCTCTTCGCTCAACGGTTATAAACAATACAGAGGATCTTCTGCTCAGGCATTTTCCTAGCATGGCAAACAAACCACGGCGTTCGGCTGATTTTCCTAAAGCAGCGATCGAGGCGCTGTGGCAGGGCAATGTGATCGAAGCGATCAAGGTGGTTCGCCAGGAACGGAATATCGGCCTAAAAGCGGCAAAGGAAGCGGTCGAGACCTACATCGCGTCCGAGCCGGCCCTCAAGAAAAAGATGGACCAAGTCCTTGCCACGGCGAAACAGAGATTTATCCGGTGGCTCATCGGATTTCTGGTGCTTGCCGCAGGAATTGCGTATTTCGTGATGGGTGATTCGAGGCAATGAATGAGCTACTCACTACCGGTCCTTGTGACTATTCTTCCATATAGGCACAAGCAATGCATCTAGGTATGCCCATGGCTCTCGTATTCTATTCTGCGTAGCGGCTAGACAGCTGCTCGGTCACAGTCAAGGCCTTCCATGTCGCGAGGGATGGACGATGAGATGAATCCACAGGGTGGTTGCAGTACACGTACTCACTTACAATGGTCAAGAGGGAATGGCCGTGGTATGAAGCCCGGCCTCGGTTAACATCACAGGCGCAGTACCCTTCCGCTTCCTCAGGCGAGACGGTGGTGCGTAATTGGAGACATCTGATGAATGATCAAGACACACAACGTGCCGTCGGAATTCTCAACCGGATTATGGAGCATGAGTTAGCGGGAGTCGTGCGCTATATGCATTACTCACTCATGATCTACGGCTATAACCGCATTCCTATCGTGTCGTGGCTGAAGAGCAATGCTGACGAAAGCCTTGCCCATGCGCACAAAGCCGGAGAACTGGTTACCTTACTTGGTGGCCACCCGTCGCTGAAAATTGGGACGCTCTTGGAAACCGAGAAGCATGACGTGGGGGATATTCTGCGGGAAAGCTTGGAACACGAGAAGAGCGCCATCGACGCCTATTACGAACTGCTGAAGATCGCTGAAGGAAAGTCCGTCCTGCTGGAAGAATTTGCACGAGAGATGATCGTGGGTGAAGAACTGCACCTTGATGAGGTGAACAAGATGCTGCGTAAGTCAGGTGATGTTCAGCCATTTCGCTCTTAAGCCTTCAATCAATCGGGGAAGACACTCATGCAGACAGCATTGTCCGATCGCATGGCGGGCGATGTGCTTCGTTGATGGAGGTGCTGATGCGGCGATATGGCAAGCTGAAGGCGCGTATTGGTCTTGGTCTGGTCTTGTGCTCGGTGTTGGGGGCAGAGGTGGCGTCCGCCAAGGTGCAAGTCTTGCCAGAGACGGTGTTACAGGTGGAGGGAAAGAAAGTCACCGAACAAAGCGGTCTGCTGCGCCATCCTGTCGTGAAAGGGTTGCTTGCGGCGTTCGAGCGGGCTGAAGCGGCGTTACAAAAAGAAGATCTAGATGCTCTCATGCGGTTTTATGCGCCCGCCTATGACTACCATGGGTTGAAAGATATCGACGTGCGACGGGTGTGGGGCGAGGTATTTGAGCATTACAAGGCCGTAGAATCACTCCATCTGTTCTCCGATGTCAAAGTCCTGCGGGTGAATGACGAACTTCGTGTAGAGGTCACCTGTACGGGTGGTTTGTATGGCACCGACGAACACACAGGAAAGCGGCTCACACTCGACAGTTGGTTTCGTGAAGTCCACTATCTGGTGAAAGAGGGTGATGCCTGGCGGTTTTTTGGCAATGCCGGAGAGGTGCCGGCTGGCGCTCCCTTCTCATCCGCCCCTCATCACCCGCTGTTTTGACGCGGCAGGTCTTAGGGACACTAATCCGATCGACGGCGAACAAAGATGGCCGGCATGACAGCGAAAAGCAAAAGGCTTATATAGTAGGCAGTGCCTGAGACTGGGTCGCGGTTCAAGAATACCTCAGTTGCCGACAGTCCTCTGAGCCACATTCCCACGCCGAGCTCGGCGAATAGTATGACTCCCAGGGAGAGGAATCCGACGGAAAGGGTTGTGGACAGCCGAGGAGCAGCCAGTCTATATCGAACGATCCATCGCGCCGCGAAGACGATGACGCCAAGCATCAGCGGAATTTCCAGCAGTTCAGCAACTCTCTCACCGAGTAGTGGAACAACGATAAGGACCCGTCCAGTTCCCAGCACGAACCCCGCACCGAACACCATGAGAAAGTAGAGAACTGCTGCTTGCAGGATTTGCATGGGTCATGAGAACAATACTAATACTATTGCAACTTCGGGGTGAATCCTGCTTATGTTTCTCTCTCGAAGCAAGGGCTGCTCAGAATATCGGATGCAGATGCCGAAGGTGAAGTCCGTGTCGACGAGCATTCTGGTCACTCCCTTTTTATCGGGACGCCATTTGCTCCTTAGCAACGTCAACGCGATAAAGAACGCATCCTCTGTGACGCCTTTTATGAGGGCTGTCCTGGAGCGCACGAGCACCTCGTCCAGCAATTGTCGTGGAGCCTCGGCGCCATCAA
>JANPKE010000107.1:0-3273 GCA_031425875.1 Nitrospirota bacterium | reverse complement strand
GGACACCCATGTGCGACTCTGTCCGACTAACGTGATGGAGATTCTCGTAGCCTCAGCCGTGCGTGAGGCCATCCAAGACGGGGTGCTGGAAGAGCGGATTCCCAGACCTAGGCCACTCGATGTGCTCGTGCAGTTCATGCTGAACTCGGCGTTTCACGAGGGTTTCGATCCGGTTGAGCTTTTACTACAAGTTCGTTCGGCCTATTCGTTTCGCACCCTCACGGACGACGAATTCGCCTGGGCGCTGCAGTTCATCCGGTCCGGCGGCTCGCTCGCAGCCTATTCTCATTTTCGCAAGATCGAATTGGTCGGTGGACGCTACCGCTTCGCTTCGTCGACTCTTGCGCGGCAGCACAAGATGAACATCGGCACGATCTCGTCCGACGGTGGGGTTCTTGTGCAAATGAGGGGAGGGAGGCGGCTCGGCATGATCGATGAAGCGTTTATCGCAAAGTTACGTCCGGGGGACGTCATTCAATTCGCGGGCCGCACGGTGGCGTTTCTGCAGATGCGAGACATGGTCGCCTACGTCAAGCCGGCAAAGCAACACCACAGTCTTGCCACAGTGTGGACGGGGACGGTCTTTCCTCTCAGCGTGGCGCTTTCGCGCTATCTCAGGAGACACGTAGAGCATTTGCTGCAGGCTGCGCAAGGGGCGCCCCCGAGCTCGCCAGAAGTCGCCGCGTTGCTGCCCATTGCCCAGATACAATTGGTCCGCTCACGTATTCCTACCGCAATGCAGACGCTGGTTGAAAGTTTCCGGACGGCCGAGGGATATCATCTGTTTGTCTACACATGGGAAGGCTGGTCCGTCAACGAAGGATTAGGTCATTTGGCTGCATATCGGTTGGCGCGGCTGCGACCGAACACGATCGCCGTCTCGGCCACGAATCATGGGTTCGAACTGTTGGCCGCCGAGCCGCTCGGTAGCCCTGACGTCATTCGTGAAACCTTGACGGATTGCGCGGACTTGGATGCCGACATCCAGGCCTCCCTGAATTACCCCGAGCTTGCGAAGCGAGCCTTTCGTGACATTGCGCGAGTGGCCGGCTTGGTTCAGCATGGGCCGCCGTCTGCCAGAAAATCTGCTCGTCACTTACACATGAGCTCGTCGCTGTTATTCGATGTCTTCAGGCAGTACGAACCACACCATCCGCTGCTCGCGCAAGCGTATCATGAGGTCCGCGAACTGCAGCTCGAACTTGATCGCCTGCAGTCCGTGATGAAGGGTATCGCCGAACAAGAGTTTCTTTACGTGCCTATCACGCAGCTGACGCCGTTTAGTTTTTCCTTGTATACCGAACGGATCCGCTCGCGCCTGTCCACGGAGAAGTTCGAGCGACGGATCGCGCGGCTACAGCGCGAGGTCTTTCAATAAAGATGAGGATTCACGTCCGGGGAGAATCGTTCGAGCTCATGCCCGAACGCTGCTTATTTTGGCCGTCGCAACGGCTCCTCGTCGTGGCCGATTGCCACTTCGGCAAAGCAGAGACGTTTCAACACCATGGTTTGTGGCTTCCCTCTGCCTCCATCACACAGGATCTGGCGGTCCTATCCACTCTCACAAGTCGGTTGTCCGCTGAACAGCTCCTCTTTTTAGGCGATCTGGTACATTCGCTCGCTGGCGTGACGGAGGATATTGTCCATGATTTCGCTGATTGGATGACCTCCTACCCTGGTCACGTCCAGGTGGTGGTCGGCAATCATGACGCCGGCTTGGCCAAGCGATGGCCGGCTGCGTGGAACGGCGCCCAGCTCAGCGAGCGTGTGCGCATCGGGAATTTTCTCTTCCAACACCAGCCAGCTGATGAGCCGTCGCAGGACGGGACATTTTATTGGGCGGGGCATGTCCATCCCGTGATGCGGTTGGAACGTGGGCCGGACCGCATACGGTTGCCTGCCTTTGTCATTTCCAAGTTTCAGGGATTGCTGCCTGCATTCTCACATCTGGCTGGTGGCTTCGAGGTGTCGCCGTCGGTTCACGATCGAGTCTTCGTGGTGGGCCAACAAGATGTCCATGAAGTGTAATAGGCACGGGAAACGTGGTAACCACACTGGTGATGTCGCACGTGTGCCCTCCTGATTTCTTGGACTTTGCTGCTGACCGCCATGATTGTCTACAGTTTGTGCTCCTGGGGGCTTTGCTAGTCGCCCACCCTCCTTATTCAGACTACAACTAGACATTCTGCGAACGACGCACGCGCGAAGGACTGTATGGATATCCGACTCAAGCCGCTTAAAGATCAGGTTATCGTCCTGACCGGCGCATCCAGTGGCATCGGCCTTGTGACGGCTCGGATGGCTGCTCAACGCGGTGCGCGCTTGATGCTGACCGCGAGGAATGAAACTGCGCTTCTGCAGCTCACACAAGAACTCAACGGGTCTGAGTCGGTCGCCGGCGTGGCCGCGTTCGTCGCGGGGGATATCGCCGAGGAAGACGTAGTTCGGCGTGTGGGGAGTCAAGCAATTGGCCGTTTTGGACGGATCGATACATGGATCAATTGTGCCGGGGTCTCGATCTACGGGCCTGTTCTCGATGTGTCTCTGGAGGATCAACGGCGGTTGTTCGAGACAAACTTTTGGGGCGTGGTCCTCGGATCGCGCATAGCTGTGGGGCATCTTCGCAAAACGGGTGGAGCCCTCATCAACATCGGTAGCACCCTGTCGGATCGTGCCATTCCACTGCAGGGGATCTATTGCGCGAGCAAACACGCGGTCAAGGCCTATACGGACTCACTCCGCATGGAGCTTGAACACGAGGGATTGCCGATTTCGGTTACGTTAATCAAGCCTGGATCGATCGATACCCCCTATGCCGAGCACGCAAAGAACTCTCTGCCGAATGAGCCGAAAAACCCGCCTCCCGCCTACGCTCCAGAAGTGGTCGCCGAGACGATTCTCTATTGCGCGGAACATCCGGTCCGAGACGTGTTCGCCGGAGGCGGCGGCAAGATATTGTCGATGCTTGGACATTGGGTGCCGAGGGTGGCGGATAGGATGATGGAAGGGGCGATGTTTGACCTTCAACAGAGCGATCGCGCCGATCACGATCGGAACAACAACGGTCTCTATGGTCCGGCGAGAGGATTACAAGAGCGTGGTGGTCGGGCTCTCCACGTTGCGGAGACCAGTCTCTACACCCAGGCGTCCCTCAGTCCGATGGTGACCGCGGCCGTTATGGCTGTTGCTGGAGCATCGCTGATCTTGCTCTTTCGATCCGGAGGTTCGGCCGGTCGTCACCCGGTGCGAAGGTCGAACGCATGAAAATCTAAC
>JANPKE010000106.1:0-2919 GCA_031425875.1 Nitrospirota bacterium | reverse complement strand
ACGACCCTGACGGCGATCGAGGGACGCCGACCTAAAGCCAAGCACGAGTTCGGTCCATCCTACAGATGGCCACGTACTGAGATACTGCCCTCTGATCCGCTGACGATGCCGCATATCGGTTGAGCCAGACTACAGTATCTTCCAAAACTTCTTCACAGTCTGGGCAAAACTGCACAGCTGGCTAGCATTCAGGAGAGCCTAGGCTGCCTTCAGCGCCTGCCATGCACGCGATCCAAGAACCGGCGGTCCCTGCGGGACTTCTGGGAATATAGCAACAGCTTGGGTATTCCGAAGCGGAGCCTCTCTGGCCCGTCGACAATGGCCCCTCCACCAGGCGACACGCCGCGGGGCAGAACAGAACTATGGCCTACTGAGAGAATTCCACATAGACGATTTCGAGGGGGACATATCCAGAAATCCTTTGGAGATGTTCTGGGCACGCTGAGCCGGATGTTTGGATGGAAGAGAGTGGAAAGCGTGTCTCATTTTATACAGTCACGGCCTGATGATCCCGATAGAATCGGTGATAACGAGACAATCACACAAAAATGGAGGCACTACCATGTTACGTAAGATCCTTTCGATCCTCTCGCTCGTGACTCTACCCGTCCTCGTGCTGATGAACCCGTTGCTCGCTCACTCGGATCCGGCGGACTCCGAGGAGGTCGCTCATATGAAAGCTGGCCATCAAAAGGTGGAGGGGGTGGTGAGTGAGGTCAAGTCGGGTCTCTATACCGTTAAGACCTCCACTGGAGCCACCCTCACGTTGACCGAAGCGGCGGCTGCTCGCGAGGGTCGTCGCGCTCCAAAAGTTGGCGATGAGATGACGCTCTGGGTCAACGAAGGCAATATGGTGATGGATGCCCGTCCAAAAGGGAAACCTGGTCAGGCTCCTCGTTTCATCACCGGCATACTCGCCTCGATCGACAATGGCACTTCCCAGATGACGCTGTCGACGTCCGCAGGGGAAAGGGGTTTTAAACTCAGACCCGAGAGCCGGATGTTTAAGGATATCGCTGTCGGCACTCAGGTCACGATCCAAGTGAATGACAGAGAAGAGGTCATCGACATTCATAAGAATAAAAAGTAAGGCGCGGAAGTCGAACGTACGAACCGAAAGCAGGAGGATGAGTCATGGGACGCACAATGGAGTCACAAGAATCGATTTGGGGTGGGTCTGTCTCAGAAGGCGGAAGTGGGCTGGTCGTACAGCCCTTTTTCCGCAAGCAGGCCACTCTACGAGATGCTGCGCTCGTTGTGGAGGCCTGCTCGTGACCGAGTGGTACTACGACATACAATATACCGGTGAACACAAGGTCGAGCCCCTCCGCTGCGTGCAACCTGGGTATCGTGTCGATCCCGTGATCTTGCAGAACCAGATTCGGCTGCCGGTCATGCGCCATTCTGTACAGCAGGTACGGCAAAGGGACTCCCTGAAGACAGACACATTTGCTCAAAAGGCGTGATCCACAACAACGGGCATAGAAGGAACCGGTGTAGGACGTCGTGAACGGGCGGTGGAATGATAGATGGAGCTGAGCAAGAAAACGTATGGCCGATTGTCTTGGCAGGAGGCGATGGAGTGCGGACCACAGAGTTCATCTGGCGAATGCTCGGCTGCGAGAAATCGAAATTGTACTGTACCTTCGTCGGCTTTCGCTCCATGTTCCAGCATACGCTCGATCGTGCAGCGCGACTGTGAGAGCCGAAGAACGTCGAACAGCTAGAGGAGGAATTCCGCTGTGGACCTAAAAGGCCTTGTACATCGAGAGCTCAGTGAGGGGTTGACTGAAGAGGAGTTGGCCTCTGTAGTTGGAGTTCCCCTGCTGACGATTGCGAACATTCTGACCGACGAACCCCCTCAAGACCGCGCAATCTGGGAACACTTTGCGCGGTATTTTCGTATTGACGTAGATTTCCTGCAAATCGGTGGTCCGCCACACCCAGAAGGATTGTTCGACCTCACAGAGAGCGCGACTCCCTCCCCCCTCGGTCTGATGAGGAAGGTGCCGCTTCTGAGGTGGGATCAAATCGACCAGATGGTCATGCCTGAAGAGCCGTCTCGTGTCATCCATGCTGAAGCGATGCTCGAAACAGACGTTCCAGGGGTACGGACGTTTGCCATCCAGGTGAAAGACAATTCCATGGAGCCTCTCTTCAGCGAGGGCGAGGTCATTTTCGTCAACCCTGATCTTCCGGCTGAACCCGGTCAGTATGCGTTGGTCGATAGTGAGGATGGCCGCCCAGAGGGAGCCCTCTTGCGGCAGCTCAAGGAAATCGACGGGCAGACCATCCTTCATCCGCTCAATCGACTGCATAAAGATCTCCCCGTGACGAACGACCAGCGTATCTTGGGCCGGGTTGTGCGGTTGCGGAAGAATCTTTGAACCATGAGAATGACGTGAAGACATGCCCGATGAATTGGGAGTCGCGTAGTCTGAGTGAGGCATTGAACTGCTCACAATTGAAGGGGGTCGACTCGTTGTCGGTTGTGAAGGAACAGCACGGCAGAACTGTTCCACGAAGGCGGAGTATGCGCATACTCGACCCGCTGTGCCCGTACATTGGTCAAACACATGATGAGACGACAAGCGTGCCAGAGGGGTACGTTCACCGCTCAACCATGAGGAGGAGATCCCCCTTCAGATGACATTACGCTCAAAACTATTCACATTCGTCGTCCTGAGCCTCGTCGCAGTTTGCGCAGTTGGAGGGTGGCTCGGCTACCGATTGTTCACCACCGGCTTTAGCGCGAAGACGGAGCCCCATGCGATCGAGGTCTTCATGGTGCGCCAGCTTCGTCATCTCGCCATTCCAATGAAGAATCGAAACGCGCAGAATCCCATTTCAATGAATTCCGATGTGATGAAAGAAGCACTGGCGCATTTTGCCGATCACTGCGCCACCTGCCATGCCAAC
>JANPKE010000105.1:0-1904 GCA_031425875.1 Nitrospirota bacterium | reverse complement strand
AACCAAGGCGGCTTTTATTCGACCTTTGCGTATCTTTCAGAAGCCCGGCGCATGGGACTGGCCATCCTCCTGCCAGACATCAACGAGAGCAAGTGGGCCTACAGCGGCGAAGGTGAGCGGCTGCGGATGGGCTTGATGCAGGTGAAGACGATCCCGAAAGAACTCGGCGAGAGGATCGTCGAAGAACGCGCGCAGAACGGTCCGTACCGGTCGTTCCAAGATTTTCTGCGCCGTGTGAAGCCGGAGCCGGCCCATGCCAGAGCATTGGTCCGCGCCGGCTGCTGTGATTCTATCGCCGGCGAACTGACCAGACCGGCCTTGCTGTGGCGGCTGTACGCGGGACCGGATGCCGCTGCCGGCCCCTTACCGATCCCGGATGACTATGCTGCTGCTCAGAAGCGAGCCCATGAGATCCAATCATTCGGCTTTCTCGCCAGCCGCCATCCCCTGACCCTTTATCGCAAACAGATCGAGCGGCTAGGACCGGTACCAGCTTCCCACGTGCATCAGTTCGTTGGCCAACACATCACCATGGTCGGTGTGTTGATCACGGAGAAATCAGCTGAAACCAAGCATGGCCAGGCCATGGAGTTCATCACACTGGAAGATGTCACAGCACTCTACGACGCCACGCTGTTCCCCACGGTCTATCGCCGCTGCTGCCATCTCCTCTCCTCAAACCGACTGTACGTGGTCCAAGGACTAGTAGAAGAAAGCTTCGGCATCGCGACACTGACCGTCCACGACCTCCAGCCATTGGAGCCGACGATGGGCAATGAACGTCACCAGCTAGCCAGGCATGAATACGGTGACAGTTGAACGTGTCCATGGCTTATAGAAAGGGGTTATAGAAAGCACTTCTATAACTCATGATATTGATCTATTATGAGCTATACGAGAAGGGTCTATCGCTCATGACATGGAATTGGCAGCAAGAAGACTGGCCGAATTTCACCTATGGTAGGGAGACTCTTGCTCCCAGCGAGACCCAATTTATCCATGAAGCAGGAATGGTTCATGGCGCTATCAAATATCTCACGGAGGGGGAAAAGTCGCAGCTCACCATCGATCTCATCAGTAACGAGGCCGTCACCACTTCGGAGATCGAGGGGGAGCTACTCAACCGCGACTCCGTGCAATCCTCCATTCGCCTGAATTTCGGACTGGATACGGATAACAGGACAATTCCTCTCGCTGAACAAGGCATTGCCGCCCTGATGTCCGACCTCTATCAGCATTCTGCCACTACACTTTCTGATGAACAGTTGTTCAACTGGCATATGATGCTGATGCGTGGACGGAAGGACCTGGCCACGATCGGGGCATACCGGACCACGAAGAATCCGATGCAAGTAGTGTCAGGCCCCATCGCAACTCCCAAGATCCATTTTGAAGCGCCACCCTCGCACAGAGTCCCGATGGAGATGAATCGATTTCTCGCATGGTTCCACTACACGGCACCGGACGGACAGCAGTCGCTACCTGCGCTGGCGCGGGCAGGCATCGCGCACCTGTACTTTGAATCGATCCATCCATTCGAAGACGGCAATGGGCGGATTGGACGAGCGCTGTCGGAAAAGGCCTTGTCCCAGAGTGTAGGCAGGCCCACGCTCATCGCCTTGTCTCAGACGATCTGCCGGAACCGGAAGGCCTATTACACAGCGCTTGAGAACAACAATAAAGATTTGGACATTACAGACTGGCTCATCTATTTCACACAAACCGTGCTGGAAGCGCAGCAGTATACTCAGCGGCTCATTGATTTTCTCATTGCCAAAACCAGGCTGTACGATCGACTGCGTGGGACGCTCAATGAACGGCAAGACAAAGCACTGGCACGCATGTTTCGAGAAGGATTGGACGGTTTTAAAGGTGGGCTCAGCGCAGAGAACTATCTCAAGATC
>JANPKE010000104.1:0-9899 GCA_031425875.1 Nitrospirota bacterium | reverse complement strand
ACATGACATCCGACCAACGGTCTGGCCTTGGCGCCTGGTCTGACGAACAACTCGTCAACTATCTCTCAACTGGACATGCTGAGGGACGCAGTACTGCGGCAGGTCCGATGGCCCTTGTCTTAAATAATAGCCTGCGATTCCTAACCCGAGACGATATCCGGGCGATGGCCGAATACCTAAAATCTGTTCCGCCCATTCACAATCAGGCCGATCTTGCTGTCACGAACAAGCGGCCAGTCGCGAGACCGTTGGAGGCGCGCGCTCGGTTCCCGCAAGGATCGGCGGGCATTGAATATGACCTTGGCCATCGCGTATTTGAAGGTGCTTGTGCGAGCTGCCATGATTGGGACGGTAGCGGAGTCCACTCTCCATACGCCGATCTCACCGGCAATCGGACGGTCAACGACCCATCAGGGATCAATCTGGCGCAGGTCCTTTTGCAGGGGACTAGCCTCCAGACTCAACAAGGCGAAATCTTCATGCCGGGTTTCGGCAGGGGGTATTCCGATACGGAAATTGCCGCCGTGGTGAACTATGTGACCGGTCGGTTTGGCGTTGGTGCATCGACGATGACACCGGATCAAGTGGCCAAACTGCGTAAGAAAAAGTGACGAAAACCCCCTTGCTTAGCTGGAAGACCAACGTCTTCGCTCTCTGCTGCTGGACAAGGTACCTATACTGCGAGAGGGAACTTGAAAGAACTGCAATCTATCATCGACGCCTCTAGAGCCATTGAACAGCGAGGCGTTCAGGCCGCACTCGCTACCGTGGTCAATGTCGCCGGCTCAACGTACCGGCGGCCTGGCGCGCGGATGCTGATCGCGGCAGATGGCCAGACTATCGGTTCAGTGAGCGGCGGCTGTCTGGAGCGCGACGTACTCAACCAAGCTCAGCGGGTGCTTCAATCGAACACAGCGAGGGTGGTTAGCTACGATTCGACATCGGAGGATGACATCGTCTTGGAATTTAACCTTGGCTGTAATGGAATCGTGGATGTACTCATCGAGCCTCTTCATCACAACGGAATACAAAGCGTCGTGGAATTTCTCGCCGACTGTCTCGAACATAGGCAAGCAGGGGTTGTCGCAACCGTGTTCGGTGTGGAAGGCCATATGAAGGCGGCTATCGGCAATCGGGTGATGCTGAGTGCGCATCAGCCTGCGATCCATGACATCGGGGATGAAGATCTGGTGGAGGCAATCTGTCGTGATTCTCGTCGTGCGCTTGGTAGCGGCAGGCCAAAGGTTACGAGGTATGAGATGCCTACTGGGCGTGCGGAAGTGTTCATTGAGGTAATCCATCCACCAGTCCCGCTCGTTATTTTTGGTGCAGGACAGGATGCGATTCCACTTGTCCGGTTCGCAAAGGAACTAGGGTGGCATGTCACCGTGATCGATCCTCGTCCAGGCCACGCGATACGGCAGAGGTTTCCCTTAGCGGATACGCTGATCGTTTGCCGGCCACAGGAAGTGCATGAGCATATCAAGATACACAGAGGAACCGTGGCTGTCGTGATGACTCATCACTATCTCCATGACGCCGATCTGCTGAAGGTGCTTCTGCCGTTACCGTTACGATATCTCGGCCTGCTCGGCTCCAAGAGAAGGACTCAGAGGTTGCTGCACGAAGCTCGAAAGGAACGCGTCTTGCTCGGCCAACGCAGTCTCGGCTTGATCCACAGCCCCATTGGCCTCGATATTGGAGCTGATACCCCTGAAGAAATTGCGCTCGCGGTCGCTGCAGAAATTCAAGCAGTTCTCGCAGGTCGGTTGGGTGGGATGCTTAGGATTCGAGAGGGACCTCTTCACGATCAGAACCACGCGGTCAATGTCGTCACCCTGTCAGGAACAATACAAGGAGTGGTGTCTTGTGGCCAAGCGTACTGACGACGCCGTCAATGCACACACCATCGGAGACGAATGGAGTGGATCGTCAACGGCTATCATCATACTTGCTGCGGGCGCATCGACACGCATGGGGAGGCCTAAGCTACTGCTGCCCTATGGCGGCCGTACACTTATGAGGCATACGGCAGAGACCGCCGCCGCTTCCCTATGCCGACCTATCCTGGTTGTGCTCGGGGCGTACACGAACCGGCTCAAGAGGGAAATCGAGGGTCTCCCCGTGCGATCTGTGATTAACGAACGGTGGGCCGATGGCATGGGATCTTCGATCCAAGTCGGGATGGAGACCCTTAATATGTATGATCGAGCGGATAGCACGGAAGCCTTGGTTCTGATGCTGTGCGACCAGCCGTATGTGACAGCCGCCGTCATCAATGATCTTGTCAAGGCCTATCACCTGAAAGGCAAAGGCATTATTGCTTCTGAGTACAATGGCACTCTGGGTGTGCCCGCGCTGTTCGGGCGCAAGTACTTCGCTGAACTCGCCATATCTCGCGGCGCCGCTGGGGCAAAACACATTATCGCCGCTCACGCGTCCGATGTCGTACCTATGCCCTTCCCCAAAGGGGTGACGGACATTGATACACCGGAGGACTACCGGGAACTACAGAGTGCGACGCTGCCTCAGACCCTCTAGTACTAGCTATCCATATATCCAAAACGATTTAGGAGGTCATCGCCAATCGTTCTCGCAGATTGCGGCGTGGTATGAGCGTGAGGTGAGACCCGACGCTCGATCGGTCGGACCACCTGCTTTGTGAGACGGCCCTTCTTTCTGTTACGGTCCGTGAGTTGCTTGGCCTGTATATCATGATGACAGGGGCTTTGGTTGCAGTCGACAGGTGCCAGATCCGCCACTGAACCTAATGTCCAATGGGTCCTCATTATCGAAATAGAACTATCAGAGCTGGCTCTACTTGTTCGATTCATCTCTCAGTAATTCTCCATCATGAGCAATTGTGACCAGATCTCCTAAGAAGATAACTGCTAGCGTAGACATTGGCAAAGGGTTCGTTGTCTTCCGTGCATGTGGATTCGATTGTGAAACGATGATGTCTACTCCTTCAGGATGGTGCCTTTTGGGTTTGCTGCAGAATGCCATCAGTGAATGGGGGATCAGTAGGACAGGACTAGACTAGCGGAGGCCACTTCTACTGTGACTCCAAACGCCATACAACGAGTCCATGAGCCGGTATGGGGTGCGAGCTGGTCATTCTTGATCAACCTGGGCAGCATGGGGGCGGGGTTCAGAGCCACGAAGGCCGTCGTCAAGGCACAGAATTCATCGAGAAGGAGAGATGGTCAATGGAAAAGGAGGATTGCTCAATGGCAGATAACAGAGGGTGTTCATTAGGGGCGGCGGGATTGGCGTTTGTGACCGGAGGATTGCTGGGAGCGGCGGCGGCGTTGTTGCTGGCACCGCAGTCTGGTCGTGAATCGCAGAAGCAGTTGCGAGGGTATGCGCGACGAGCCGAAGAAGGCGTTCATGAGCTGGCCGACAAGGCCAGCGAGGTTGTCGACCAGGCCATGGACAAGGGACGCGAGTTCATCAAAGACAAGCAGGCGATCCTGACCGAGGCGGTCGAGACCGGTCGTACGGCCATGCATAGGGAGCGCGAGCGACTGGCCGGCGACAAAACTTAAGGGCGCACGGTCTTCGTTTTCCCTGCCAACCCACGATGGCTCACCTGGGAGACTAAGCATGGCTGACGAGTTTTAGCTGTCGCCAGACCTGAAGCGCCTCGATTGTAAAATCTTTCCTTCCTGAGCAATTTTGAACAGACTGGAGTCGGCTGCTCCAGTATGCTTATCCATGGTGAGTAATAGTCGTGGATACTTCCGACGCAAGAAGAAGCGTATGCGGAGAATCTGGCCAGTCTCGTGAGGGGGTGAGCGTCAAAGCGAGAGGTCATGTGACGTCCGTGTCTAGCGTGTCCTATGTGCGCCATTGGGCGCAGAAGGAGGACTTATGGTCTGCCAACGCTGTCGGGGGCTATTGGTATGCGAGACCTTCGATGATCTAAGCAGTGGAACAGACTCGCTCTACAGGGCTACACGCTGCATCAATTGCGGGTGTATCGAGGATGCCGTTGTTCGCGCAAATCGTTTCCGCCGTTCGGAGAAAATGCGGGTGAGCCTGCGTAGGCGGGGCAGGACGAGCGACGTCAAACGCATCACGCTTCCCTCAGGAGTGTATGCATCGCTCCGATGAGCATTCGCTGCTGCGGCGAATGCATCTTAAAGGCGCTGAATCTATGGTGGGTAGTAAGGAGGAGGCAAAGATGAAACTCGAGAAGCACGACGTGCCAGGTATATCCCAGACATCAGTGGGTGTCATGAACCGCGAGGACAGGCGGAAGATTGTTGCCCGCAGGCCGGCCGGTCTGACGGGCAGGGTGCGGGAAATCGATTGTATGTTGGCCGATATCCTGGCTCACATTCAGAGACTTCAGCTGGAGAGGAACCATCTGGGACTGGTCCGGGAAGAATTGGCCTGTACGGAAGCCAAGTAAAACTGCATGAACGATGCGACGGCCAGTTCCATTATGGCGATTGCGGTAGACCGTCCTCCCTCTTTCTTCGACTGAGCTGTTTTGACCAGATTAACAGCTGGCCTCTCGCTATGCTGGAGCTTAGGTGCTCAGTCGTCCCTCATCCGTGATAGCAGACATCCGTCCGGCGAGCCGAAGGTGTGACTGTGGCGTGTATGGCCACAGAATGATCGAGTACGCGGTGAATGTGCGAACATAAGGAGAGTCAAGATGAGTACTATTATTATTGTCGTATTGGGTGTGTTGTGTGTCGGTGTACTTCCGATCTGGCCGTATAGCGGAACCTGGGGATATATCCCCAGCGGCGGGCTGGGTTTCCTCCTCGTGGCTCACACTCTCCTGACTCTAATGGGCCGGCCGGATCGAGCGGCATCTGTAAAGCCGTAGTTGGCATGAGCGCTCGTAGCTGAGTAGGCCTCTACTGGCGGATCCCTGTTCACACCGGTGTCAAGTTCCGTCAAGCGTTACTCTGCTCGAAGTGGTGGCGTCGCGCAGGTTCTCAGGGATATAACTCGTCCTTGTGTCCTGCGTATGGCCTGTTCAAAGGATGGAGGGCAGGATGATGATCAACATTAATTCAGGGACATTCGACCAGCTGAAGACTCGGGTCGGAATCGGAGATACCTATGCCAAGAGGATCGTGGAGGGACGACCCTATCAACGCACGGATGAGCTGGTGACGAAGAACGTTATTCCGCAAATGACCTACGACAAGATCAAGGATCAGATTATAACGAGGCCGAAAGAAGGCCAGCGACACAAAACTAGGACGCGGCGATCTGACAGTGGTCAGAGCACGTAGCCTGCAAGGAACCGCACAGGAGGAGAATATGCAGAACAGATCTTGGACATCCATCATGATCGTGACGGCATTCTTCATGGGATTTGGGCTGGGAGGGCTCTCTCTGCACTATGCAGCTGCCCAAGGAATCTTTGGGATTTCGACGTCGGTGAGCCAGCTCGGCAGTGCGTTGGTGGATATGCAGAAGAATGTCGACGATCTTCAGAAGAATATGGGGACGGTGAAACAGGTCAAAGAGCAACTGAGCAGTCTGTCCCCACAAGGTGATGGTACTTCTGGATCAGACCTGCTGAAGAAAGGTGGCGATTCGTTGAAAGACATGAAGCCAAAATTTTGAGTCGCATAACGCGAACACTTGGGGGAACTCACCCATGAGCCAGATATCCAATCGTGCCGCTGGTAAGGAATGCAATTGTTCCCGAACGGGTCTCGGCATGATCTGGGGGTTGATGGCGAGCATGGTTGCGCTGCTGATCGGGACTCCCGTGGCATCAGCTGAGCAGACCGCCACAGAAACAGTGAAAAGCACGATCGATGAGGTGATCTATATTCTCAACAGTGAAGAGTTGAACCATCCGGGCCGCTCGGTGGAACGACGTCAGAAGATTGAGCACGTCATCAGGCAGCGTGTGAGCTATGAAGATATGGCCAGACGGGCCCTGGGTCGGCCGTGGATAGAACTGACGGACACCGAGCGGCAGGAGTTTGTTGCCCTCTTTGTTCAGTTACTCCGAGACACGTTTGCCGGTCGAATTGATGATTATACCGACGCGCAGGTGCTCTACCTGTCTGAACACCACGAAGAGAACTGTGCCGAGGTGAGATTGAAGTTGTCGGGTCGCAAGGTGGACACCATTCTAGAGTTTCGCTTAGCCGACAGGGTCGGCCATTGGCATGTGTACGATGTGGTCATCGACGGCGCGGGCATCGTGAGCAATTACCATGCACAGTTCGCCAGCATTATCCGTGAGTCTACCTACCTAGGCTTGGTGAACAAGATGAAAGAGAGGACCCTCGTGGTGAAAGCGTTTGAAACGACGACGGCTCCATAGTTCTGCGCGCTAAGGTAGCGAGTGGGCATGTTGGTGGGGAATCGGGATGTCGGATTGGAAAGCCCATGGAGACGATGTTTTCACCGGTAGGCAAGCGTGCCGAACTAGAAGAACCAATTCGCGCCGAGCTCTTTGGTATTGAACGGCTCGAGCAGCATGCGGCAACTCTCGCGTTGGCACAGGTTGTCACCGAAGATGCACGGGTTGACCGGTTACTCACGCCACGAGTCCTTGAGAATGGACGAGTCTTGGTGGCGTCGTATCAGACTATCGCTCGTACGATCCGCGATGAGCAAACGATTACCCCGGCGGCTGAGTGGTTCGTCGATAATTTCCATATCGTCGACGAACAGCTTCGCGAGATCATCGACGATTTGCCTCCTGGATATTACAGGCAATTGCCAAAACTTGCGTCGGGCCACTTGAAGAATTACCCTCGGGTGTTTGGAGTGGCCTGGGCGTTCGTGGCTCACACCGACAGTCGTTTTGACCCCGACATGCTCCGTCGCTTTGTGATGGCCTATCAACGTGTGCAACCACTCACGATCGGTGAATTGTGGGCTGTGGCCATCTCGCTGCGTGTCGTGCTGGTGGAGAATCTTCGAAGGTCAGCCGAGCGGATCGTCTATAGCCGGGAGGCTCGCTTGGAAGCCGATGAACTGGCAGACAGTTTGTTGGGAAGCGGGGCGTGGGCTTTGGAATCACCGGCCACGGCCTTACGTCGATTTGAGCAGAGCCCTTTGGATACGGCGTTTGCCGTGCAGCTGGTTCAGAGGCTCCGCGACCTGGACCCGAAGGTCCGTCCCGTGTTGCGGTGGCTGGACGAACGCTTGGTCGGGCAGGGCGCGACCGCCGACGACATGGTGCATGCCGAGCATCAGCAACAGGCCGCCATGAGCGTTACGGTCCGCAACATCATTACGAGCATGCGGTTGACGTCTGAATTCAATTGGGCGGAATTTTTCGAGGCAGTCAGTCCAGTCGATAAGATTCTGCAAGGCGACTCCCGCTACGCCGAGATGGACTTTGTCACCCGGGACACGTACCGCCATGCGATCGAGGATCTCTCTCGCGGCACTGGGTTGTCAGAAATCGACGTGACTGCACGGGTCATGGACCGTGCTAGGTTGGCTGGGGTTGAGCCGCATGCGAGTGAGCAGCCGGAGCGGGATCGGCACACGGATCCCGGCTATTACCTTATCTCTCAGGGTCGCCGGGCATTTGAAAATGAACTTGGCTATCGGGTGTCCTGGAAGCGACAGCTGCTGCGCTGGTATGTCCAGGTGTCCGCACCGGGCTATCTTGGGTCTCTGACGGTCGGGACCGCCATGGTCCTCGCCATCCCGCTCTGGTATGCGGCCGTAAACGGCGTCACCATCGTGGGCCTGGTGTGTCTTGGTCTCATTGCGCTCGTACCCGCCTCGGATCTTGCCATGGCACTTATCAATCGTATGGTGATGGCCATCCTCGGGCCGCGGTCATTGCCTCGGATGGCATTGAGAAACGGCATTCCGAAAGAGTTGCGCACGATCGTGGTGGTTCCCACATTGCTGACGAGCCGGCAGAGCATCGATGAGCTGGTTGAGCGATTGGAAGTTCACTATCTAGCGAATGCGGATGATGACCTGCGGTTTGCCTTGCTCTCCGACTGGAGGGATGCCTCAAAGGAAAGTATACCGGGTGATGTCGAACTGCTCGACAGCGCGGTGGAGGGGATCGCACATCTGAACAAGCGGTACGGCGCCGCGGCTGGTGGCGGATCGCGCTTTGTCCTGTTTCACCGCAGGCGAGTCTGGAACGAGGCCGAGC
This sequence comes from Nitrospirota bacterium, assembly GCA_031425875.1. Classification (GTDB taxonomy): domain Bacteria; phylum Nitrospirota; class Nitrospiria; order Nitrospirales; family Nitrospiraceae; genus Nitrospira_D. Next base: position 1,780 of record JANPKE010000104.1, on the reverse strand, counting down.
AGGTATGGATGGGGTGGGAACGGAAACGGGGCAAACTGCACGAGTTGAATCAATTCCTGCGCGGCTCAACGAGCACGACATTCATATCCGTCGGTGGGCAGCCTCCTGAGGTGATTTCGTCGGTCCGGTTCGTGATCACACTGGACGCAGATACCAGGTTACCCCGTGGAGCCGCACACCGGTTAATCGGCACCATGGCTCACCCTCTGAACCGGCCCCGATTCGATCCGCGCTTCGGGCGTGTGGTTGAAGGGTATGGGGTCGTACAGCCGCGGATCACCCCGTCGCTTCCAGGCCGCGGCGAGGGCTCATATTTTCAACAGACGTTTTCCGGACCCAGCGGGATCGATCCCTATGCGTCGGCCGTGTCTGATGTGTACCAGGATTTATTTCGGGAAGGGTCCTACACAGGCAAAGGTATTTACGAGATCGACGCATTCGAAGCGGCGCTGGCGGGCAAGGTGCCGGACAATGCGATGCTTAGTCACGATCTTTTTGAAGGATTGTTCGCGCGTGCAGCGCTGGCGACCGACATTGAGCTGTTCGAAGCGTTTCCTGCCCACTATGAGACGGCGGCAACTAGGCAGCATCGATGGGCGCGCGGTGACTGGCAGCTGTTGCCCTGGTTGTTCGGGCGAGGGCATACCGGGTCTGAGCCGCATCGCGCGGTGGTGATTCCTGCCATTGGCCGTTGGAAGATCCTCGACAACCTCCGCCGAACCCTGTCGGCTCCCGCAGCGTTTCTAACCTTGATCGTCGCATGGCTGCTGCCGGAACAATCTGCCTGGGTCTGGACTGGGTTTATTCTCACCACGATCGCGATTCCCTCACTGTTGTCCTTCGTACTGGGGCTCTACCCGCGCCGATCCGGGATTGCCTTGCGTACCCATTTTCGTGGAGCAGGCACCGACCTAAAATTAGCCGCGAGGCAGATCGCGTTGACCGTCACGTTCCTCGTGCATCAAGCATGGCTGATGACGGATGCCATTCTTCGTACTCTCGGTCGGCTCGTCTTCACGCACAAACGAATGTTGGAGTGGGTGACCGCCGCTCAAGCTGAGGATGCCTACACGTGCAATCTGACTAGGATGTATCGTCGCATGGCGGGGGGTGTGTCGCTCGCCCTCGTGGCAGCTGGAGTAGTGGCCGTGTTTGGGCGCGATGAGTCCTGGGCTGCCGCGGCTCCGTTCGTGCTGCTTTGGATATCGGCTCCTGCCGTGGCCTGGTGGGTAAGTCTGCCGCCTCAACTTATGGGCGCCGAGCCGATTTCTCCAGCCGATGCGCGGACGCTCCGATTGATTGCACGCCGGACCTGGCGGTTCTTCGAAACGTTCGTGTCGTCCGAGGACCATGCGCTGCCGCCTGATAATTTTCAAGAAGATCCGAAGCCCGTCGTCGCCCATCGCACGTCGCCAACCAACATCGGACTCTATCTGCTCTCAACCCTCGTCGCCCGTGACCTCGGATGGCTGGGGACCCTCGACGCCACCGAACGACTGGAAGCCACGCTGGCGACCATGAACCGTCTCGAGCTGTTTCGTGGCCATTTCTACAATTGGTACGACACCCGTACCCTTCACCCGCTGGATCCGAAGTATGTGTCCTCCGTCGATAGTGGAAATCTCGCGGGACATTTGTTGGTCGTGGGGAACGGATGCCGCGAGCTGATTCAACAATCTTCCATCAACGGCGATGTGTTTGCCGGGATCGATGATGCCATCCAATTGTTACGCGATGCGCTGGAGGAGATTCCGGATCAACGACAGACCCACACGGTGAC
>JANPKE010000103.1:0-4297 GCA_031425875.1 Nitrospirota bacterium | reverse complement strand
CCCGACTTGGGCCTCGGTCAGCCCCAGAGCCCCCGCTACTTCGGTAGCCGGAAGGTTGTGATTCTTGCCGTAGAGACAGAGATCCATTTGGTCGTAGGGCAGCGAGAAATAGAACTCCTCCTGAGATTGCACCAGTGAGTAGGTATCCGTGGTCGGAGGCCGCATGAGGATTTCGTCCGGAACACCGAGAAATGCAGCTAGTTGATACACCTGTGATTTGTAGAGATGGGCGATCGGCTTGATGTCGGCGGAACCATCGCCGTTCTTCACGAAGAATCCTTGGTCATACTCCAAGCGATTCGGTGTTCCGGCGACGGCATACAGAAAGCGATCAGCATAGTAGTATTCCATCATCTTCCTTGTGCGCTGCTTGAAGTTCGTCGCGGCCACCAGCGCGAGGAAGGCGTCGCCTGTCAGACGCACCTTGCTCTGCACCCCGGCCGGCGACTGAACCACCACATAGGAGATGCGGAATTCTGAGCTGTCGAGCGACGAGAGCACCAGCTTGGATTTGTATCTAGCGTGATACTCTGGCACCACCTCCTTAATCGCCGCATCGCGGCGTCGGTAGCACTCGGCGCCTGCTAGAATGCCAGAGATATCCTCCTTGAAGGTCCTAATGCCTAGCTTCTTCGCCAACAACTGCCCCAACCGCAAACTATCGTCGGAGGAATCTGATTCCGGCATGAAAATGCCGACGACACGATCCGATCCCAAGGCATGCACAGCCAGCGCCGCCACCGTGCTGCTGTCGATACCTCCCGAGAGACCGATGACCAGCCCTTTTCTTCTGAGCTTCGTAAACACACCGTCCCGGATGAAGGCGTCGATCCGTTCGACCTCTGCAGCAGCGTCCAGCTTCAGACTATCAGCCGAAAACCTGTTCTTTTCTTCGCGCATTCAAATCCTCCTCGGTCGCTGATTCACCACATACCTCACATTGCACGGCATCGAGCTGCCACGATCTGCTTTTTCACTGGTGACATACGATTCCACAATCGGCTAGGAGGCGACTTGATCCGTCATCGAAACAACACGCGCGCTGATTTCACGCAGGCGCTCTCTCAAAATCTTGCCCGAAGGAGATTTAGGCAACGCGGATACGATCGTGATCACTTTGGGCCGCTTGTATTGCACCAACCGCTGTGCGCAGTAGACCAATAAGTCCTGTTCGGTCAGTGTCCCTGCCTCCTTCAGAGTGACAATCGCACAGATCTTCTGGCCTAAAATAGGATCATCGATGCCGACCACACCAGCCTCGTGAATCTGCTGGTGCTGCAACAACACCTCTTCAATCTCCGTGGGGCTGATGCGGTAGGAACCCGCCTTTATCATTTCATTGTTGCGTCCTACGATCGTCAGATACCCTTCCTCATCCAATCGCCCCAGATCCCCCGTCCGCAGCCATCCGTTCTGGAGAACCTCGGACGTCAACTCAGGATCTTGCCAATACCCCTGCATGATGTTGTCGCCAGAAGCCCGGATCTCGCCTATCTCACCGGGGCGCGCTGTCTCGCCTCCTTCCTTTACAATCTTGAGGGCTACACCAGGAATGGCTCGTCCAGCAGACTCCTTCTTCATATCCAATAGCTCAGGAGGAAGATACGTGAGACGCGCCGAGGCTTCCGTTTGGCCATACATGAGAAAAATGCGCTGATCGGGCAACACCGCCCGTATCCGACTCAACAATTCGGACGGCATCGGACCACCGGCATGTGTGAGATAACGCAGGGCTGGAAAGGCATACGATTTAAGATTTGATTGGTTCAGCAGAAGAGCATAAGTCGTCGAGACGCCTGAAAATCCAGTAACACCCGTCTTGATCATGCCATCCAATACGACGTGTGGATACAACATGTTATTCTCGATCACGAGCGTAGCCCCAAGAAACAGATGTGTCAGCATAACCGAATTGCCATAGGCGTACACGAACGGCAGCACAGCCATGACGGAATCATCGGCAGTCAATTGCAGGTAATCAAGAATCGAGCGGGTATTGGCCATCAAGTTCTTGTGGGTTAGTACTACTCCCTTAGGTCGCCCAGTCGATCCGGACGTATATATGATTTGTGCCACGCCCTCGGGAACTTCATGTCCCGCGTCTCGATAGTCCATGCAATGCATGTCTTCGCCTGTAAGAAGGAATCGGAGACCGACTGACTCAAAATCGCTCATTGTCCAGTGCTTCACGGTAGGAGACACGATTAGCCCCGCTCCACCGACATGACGTATGATCCGCCCTACTTCTTCTGTCGTCGTTTGCGGGTGCATAGCAACAACAATTCCCCCGAGCTCCAGCACCGCCAGGTAGGTAGCCACGTACTCGGGCGAGTTCTCCATCCAGACAACCGCCCGATCTTGCTCGGACAGTCCCGTCTTCACTAGCTGGCTCTTTCTGGTGTCGACGAGAGCACGTAAATCGGCATAACTCCAACGGTTCGCTTTATAGACAATGGCCGTCTTCTGACGGCATGACTCCATCGTTTGGTTAATCACCTGCTCAACGCGCATCTGTTATCAGAATCCTCGTTGAATGAATAATGTGTGATTCATCGCGTGCAACGGTTACCGTCGTGAACCAAGCGACAACTCTTGGTTGTCTTGACGTCGTACGAAACACCAGCCACATTTAACATCCCTACGAAATCACTCCCAGCATGCAGAACCTGTCTCTCCCTCGGATCACGGCCCAGGCACACACGCCGTGTCCGCAAGCATGTCGCAGTAGCCCTTCAAGCCATGGAATCTTCTAACGACAGGTTCTTTAGTTGAATCATGTTCGGTCCGATTCCCATAAGGGATCACAAGCTGTATCGCACGATTCGTGCACACCCTTTCCGACATACGTCGCCCTCTTTTCCAACTACTCCAGTCGACAAGACGACATGCATTTCCACTCATTGAGACCATTTATTCAGGAAGAACCATGCCAGCGGATTCGAGCCACATGAGAAATTAACTCCTGATTCTTGCTGAGGCCTCGTATTTGTTTTCCACATATCGGGTGAGCGCATTCACTGAATCCAAATTGGCGGGAATGAGGTCTTCATCTTCTACTTTGATTTTGAACTTCTCTTCCAGAAACTGAACCAATTCCAGCACGCCGGTTGAATCGATGATGCCTGACTCAAGAAACGAAGTGTCGCCCCCGACAACGACATCCGACTGTTCGAACAACAGTTTGTCCGTGATGTACTGCCTCACTTCAGTCTCAATTGCCGTCATGGTGCATGCTCCTTGGGGAAGTTATTAATAAACTGTGCCACTACCAACTGCGCCGACAAGATGCCGACAAAGGCCATATTGTCCTTGATCCCGATAGCCTGTCCCTCTCGCACCTTCGCGACCAATTTCCCGACCTTCTCGGCGTCGAAGAGACCGGCTTCTGAAACCGCACGCGTGGCGAGTAGCTCTTCAGCATAGTCCGGCATCGAGCTATGACGCCCGCCCGTCAGAAAACTCTGGCTGTCAGGCGCCCGATACGGCTGCTTATGGCGTTTACGAATCGTCTCGGGAATCAACGCGCCGACCGCTTCTTTCAATAAATATTTTTCGTTTAGGACCTTCATTTTAAGATCTGGGGACAGGCGTGATGCAAACTCGACCACTCGGTAATCGAGGAACGGAAACCGACCTTCCACGGAATGAGCCATTGCCATCCGATCACCCTGCGACGACAAGATATAACCCGGCAACAGATAGGCGGCTTCGAGATATTGCGATTGTGAGAAGCTGTCCCACTGACGAAAGCGGAAGGGCAGTTCCGCTTCGAGATGCTCCATCGCATTGCAGTGCTTGAGCTCTTCCCTGGTGTCTTTCGAAAAGAACATCTTGAGCCTGGACGTCATATCCCAGCGAGGCAGATGCGAGAAAAATGGGCTGGCCAGATCGTCCTTCCGGACATGGAAGAAGGCACGCAAGTAAGCGTCGGGTTGCGATTGTAAGTTCTTCATGTAGGGATAGAGCCGCCGCAGAAGGATCGGACGGAGTTTCGACTCCGGATACTTGGCCCAGAACCGACGGATCTTGGCCTCTTTAAAAATGTCGTACCCACCCATATTATCATGACCACTTGAACTAAAATACATCGTTTTGCTATCACTCGAAATAAAAGGTGCGTCTTCGTCAAACTCTGTATTGATTTGAGAGCCCATGTTTTTGGATTCCATCCATTCGCCTTTGGCATTTTGTTGAGAATAATATAAGTCCAAGCCGCCATGTCCACCATCTTAATTACTTGAAAAATATATTGTTTTGTTATCCGCAGTGATACTCATAGAGGCTTCTTGTGCATTCG
>JANPKE010000102.1:0-4743 GCA_031425875.1 Nitrospirota bacterium | reverse complement strand
CAATGGCTTGTTTGAGTTCGTGAGCTGGGCTCTTCGCCAGCTGCTCACCCTCAATGCCCAGTGATCGGCCCAGCGTGAGGAGCCGGCGTGCGGCCCCGCGCCGACTCGCAGCCTGCTGTCGGGGAACAACATCGGTGCGGTAGCGGGCAAGCACCGTGCTCCAGCCTTGCCCTTTCCGATGTGCCAACCGATCAACTTCTTCGGCGTACAGGGCAGGCAAGTGGCCGGCAATCCGCTGTCGCCGCAGATAGTATTCTTCCGAATAGTCGCGCATGTACCCGACGATGTCTTCCAATCGTCCTTGAATGTCCAGATAGTCTCGACAGGCCACCTGCACGAGTTCTCGCGCATACCACAAGCGGATGGCCAGAAATTTCACCAGACCTACGGGGTGTGCCTGCTGCCACGGATAGTCTCGTTCTTCACCGCGCCATTTGATAAAGCCGGCCCAGCCGGGCAAGGCGGTCAACTGCAGCGACAAATAATCTTGCCGCAGTTCCATCGGAATGCCCAACATCTCTAAGCTCTCCAGCAGCACGTCTTCTGGATAATCGGGCAGCGCAGCGATCTTGCGCCGCCTGTCGGCAATACCGAGCAGCGACCATTCTTGGCCCGCTAGGCGTTTCCAGGCCTGGTAGAGTCCCTCCTCACGATCGGGCATCGCCCAGGCGGCATGTCCCTCGTCGAGAAAGGCTGAGCACCACTTGATCATTTGGTCATTGATGCTCTGCACGATCGTGGTGCCGAGGGTGTCGTCACACCAATGAGACAACGTCAGCCACCGGCAGAGCGAGCATTGATTGTCATCGACGACTTTTCGGATGCGCTCGTCCAGAGAGGGAGTTTCAAGGACGTGTTCCAATTGGCGGGCAATGCGTTCAATCAGATCTCTGTCTGGATCTTCCAGCTGATCATCGAGCGGCTCGCGCGCCGGCGAACAGAGCCCTTCCGTCAGACAGGCTCGCAACACGTCACCATGCGTGACCATTCGCGAACCGAGGGCGATCTGCCGATCCCCCGTTAGCGGTTGCAGGGCGGTCTCCATATGCTCGGGGCGGATTCGACCGGAGGTCACGTAGGCTCGATACACGTCGCTCGGGAGATAGCCGTCGCCGTTCAGAAACTGCTTGCCGCGTCGGACGGTCTCCTCAAAGGGAAGGTATTCCAGGCTGTGGAGTGGATTGTGGTGAACGAAGGTCCGCATCGGCCAGTACTGCGCGATGACTTCGCCGGCGAGTCGAACCACGCCGCGCAATTCCATTCGTTTTGATTCAAGCTCCATCACATCGTTCACCGTTGCCATAGGATGCCTCGAGAGAACGAGTCGGCCGGTTGTGTCGCCATGGTGGATGCGAACCAGTCGTTCGGGGCCAGTCCGAGCAGCACCAATACCAAAATCGTGGCGACGAGTGCTCCCCATTCGCCCGACACGACGTCGTGATGCCGTATGTCACTCCGTCTCACGCCGAATAACAGCCGTTGGACGGCGCTCATGATGTACCAGGATGCGGCCAGCCAGGCCGAAAGAATAATCAGGAGACCGAGCAGCGACGGGATCGGTGAATGGAGCAGCAACCCCATCACGCCTGCGAACACGCCGAAGGGCGGAAGACCCATGGCCGCCAGCGCGAGCAGCGAAAGCAGGACCCCATAGCTCGGCATGGACGAAGCCAACCCGCTGATCGACAGCGGATCCACATCATCCCCGTATCTCGTCCGGATGATTTGCCAAGCAATGAGCAGCCCGCACGTGGAGAACCCGATCGAGGCAACCAGGACGGCTGCGCGAGAGGTCGCAAGGTGAGAGGCAGCGGCAAACCACCAGAGTATCGAAAAGAAGGACTGACTGCCGTAGGCCAGCATCAGTCGAACGCGTGTCTGAGCCAACGCCTTGACCGCCCCATACAGTGTACCGACTAAGGCGAAGAAGCTGATGAGGCCGACGATCGTCAGGGGAGCGGTCGGAAGCACCAACGCCATCATGTGTAGACCGACTGCAGGGAGGAGGACGGCGGCAAAGGACGGTAAGTTGCCCGGCAGTCGAGTCAGCGCCGTCACGTATGCAGTATGAAAGGGCACGAGGGGAACGAGCACGACACAGCTCAACAATGTAGCGGTTGAGGACAGGGAGGGAGAGGCAAAGGTGGCAATAACCACTCCGAGCCCAGTGAAACCGAACAGGCTGGTTCCCCACCAAGAAATCGGCCAGAGCATCGTGTGATGCGTGAACAACAACCTGATCGTGGTGGCCAACAGCGCCAGTAAGAAGAGATGACTGAGAACATCAAGATGAGAGATGACCCCGATGCCGAGTCCGAGACAGACCAAGGTCATCAGCCAGGATAGGCGGTGGTCCTTATGAACTGGCTGGCCCGACAAGGATAAAACCGCTGCGATCGGCAGGAGGTAGAGGAGCAAAGGACCTTCCGGCATAGCCGAACCCAATCCTATGATGGGGACCACACTCAGAGCGGACCATATCAGGCAGGATTGTTTGAGTCGCCGGGGCTCCTCCCAGAACATCCGACCGGCCAGCGCCCCGAGCAGCGGTACGACCGGTGCAAGCCAGGAAAAAATGAGCTCACGCGTCATCGCTTCGACCATCCTTGTTCCTGTTTATCGATCCGATGGATCAATCGCATGAGGCTTTGCCCGAATCGGCCATACCATTCGTCCGCATAAACTCTATTGATGAGTGCCACATAGACGCGATTGCGGAGTCCGTCGATCCAAGCTGGGATCTGGACCTTTCGTCCATGGGCCTGCAAGTACAGGTAAAACCAACCGAGCACGGTCAGACCTGTTGCACCGAGGATGATGACATCAAAGAGCCAATCCGGAAGGTCCGCTGCTTTGAAGTAGGCGGCGACTTCTTCAGGGTTCGGGTAGAGGAACGCCGTGAACGATTCGACGGCGAACAGATACACGAAGACGACGAACAGTAGGGTTACCAACATGGTCGACGAGACTTTCCAAGTTGCGACCGCGCGCAGTCGTGTGAGCGTCAAAATCGCTTGCGACGACGTGATCCAAATGAAGAAGAGGATGATGACGGTGCCCTGTGATTCTAAGAGCGGAATATGCAGGATGCCGTGTGTCACCAATAAGATCAGCAGCGGGATCACCAGCGTCGTCGCAAAGCCGGTTGTCCAGGTGAATCTGGATAATTGCGCTCCTTCGTGTTGGCCAGGATCGGTATGGGGAAAGTGCGGCTCCGAACGAGCCTTTTGAATGACGTTTCCACAATTCAAGAAGGCAGTGGCCTTGAAGAGACCGTGGGCGATCAGATGGAATACGGCAAGCGAGAACGCTCCCAGGCCGCACTCCATGATCATGTAGCCCATTTGGCCGATGGTCGACAGCCCGAGCGTCTTTTTGATGTCGTTCTGCACCAGCATCATAGAAGCGCCCAACACGGCCGTCACTGTGCCTATCACAAAGGCTAGGTGGAGGGTCGTGGAGCTCATCCCAAAAAGCGGAGCCATCCGGTTGATCAGGAACCCGCCGGCATTGATGATGCCGGCATGGAGGAGTCCGGTAACGGGTGTCGGGGAAAAAAGCGAACTTGGAAGCCATAAGTGGAGTGGGAACTGTACTGATTTTCCCATGGCTCCGAGAAACATGAGAAGCGTGATGACCGTCGCGGCATCGATATCCATACCAGGCCAAAGGGCGACAGTCATGTGTGAGGTTGTGGCTCGGGTGAACAGTTCCGGCAACTCGAGGGTGCCGTACACTTGGTACGTTAGGATGATGCCCATGAGAAACGCCATGTCGGCGACGCGAAGAACAGTGAACGTCTTAAAGGCTCCCTCAAGCGTCGGCAAGTGGCTGAGGTTGTGTGCAAGGAGATACAGTAAGTAGCTCAGCAGCTGCCAAAAGAGAAACAGCATCATAAGATTTGAACTGGACACCATGCAGAGCAGCACAAAGTCCGTGAGACAGATCAACGCCAGATATCGGCGGTAATGGCGGTCCTGATACATGTAGTTCGTGGAGTAGGAATAGATGATCAGGCTCACGGCTGAAATCAGCGTCATCATGACCCCGCTCAGCCGGTCAATATAGAAGCCAACGGGAACGGTCAATGAAGCGGCCGTAGCCGGGTGATAGAACCGGATGGATATCGGACCGGAGGTTGTGACGAAGTAGAGGGTAGTGACTGACCCGATACAGGCCACTCCTATCAGCCATGCGGCGGCTTTTGAGCGAGCATAGCGAGTCGCGTCCTCGGCACAGAGCACGACCAGTGCGGCCACGAGGGGAAGCAACGGGACAAGCAGGAAAAACCAGGTTAGCACGCGATTGCCTTTTGAAATAAAAAATCCAACTGTAATGGGGCGACAGAACTTCGAACCAAACGGTTGGCTTGTACTGCGACCGGCCTCTCCCGCGAACTGCTGGTCGCCCTACGGCCCGATGACAGAAGAACAAGGCATCCTGCCTATCCGCAAGAACTCATGAGAATAGACAGCATTGCCGGGCAGCGAATGCGGCTCCATGAATAATATGGGGCAGAGCATAGCGTCAAGCTCGAAATGGTGGAGCGGGTCTTCCGCCCGCACCTCGTCCGGAATCGAAAGTTCTGGGGTGGTACTTGTTCGCTTCCTTATGTGACCCTATAATCGACCGAGAAGAACCCATGGAAAGCGCGATACGTAATGCCATCATCAAGTTCGAACAGGAGTTTCTGGGGCGAGGCCCCGATGAAGTCCGTGCGCTTGTCGCACGGGACCTGGTTGT
>JANPKE010000101.1:0-13574 GCA_031425875.1 Nitrospirota bacterium | reverse complement strand
GAGTGGTGGGAGAAGTGCCTGAAGTATCTATATTTTTTATCGGTGTAGGCAATTAAGGATACCGCTTCTACAGTATCCATAACTGAACGTCGCGGCGTTACTCAGCTCACTGATGACTTGTGAGAAAATCGTCACTACTCTACCACCAAAGTTATAAGGAGTAAGTAACCAGCCCACCCTGCACGGAGTCACGGCTGTAGGCAACAACGCGGTCATGTCAGTGAGAGACCGGTAGTAGCGAGCTTGCAATTCACGCTGTTCAAGGCCAGACCCCCAACCGTCACGATCACTGGGCCGATTGGGGCTCCCGTCAGGACTTGCGTCCTAATCGTCAGGGCGGAGAGAGAGTTACGGCCAACACATCGCTGAGCTTGAGACAGAGGTTCCGACCTTGCCAGTATTCACCCTGTCTTCTGGCAGAAGTAGATCGTGGGTTGGGGGGGACCGATTCTGGTTCGACTGGAGGATTATGCTGACATTCTCAACATATCCTCACCGAGGACACATGGGTGTGGGCCAGAAAAAGACAGGCGCAGCAAACTAATAAAGACCAGACGGGGAAAAGGCTACCGCGTCAAGAGAACAACGAGAATAACAAAGCTCCACAACGTGACTGACAGGCGCAGCCCATTGACAATGCCTCTGGCGGACCCTAAAGGGTCATAGTCCAACTCCTCCTTCCGCTCGTCGTGCGCCACCCGCAATGCGTCCTCCGCTTTACAGTTGGTCGTAAGCAGTGCTTCCAATGTCACTTGGGCAAGAGTGAGATTGGTCGCAGATTCTGGATCTGGCCCTCTATCCCGGATTTGCGAAAGCGCCATGATCCCTCCTCATACGATGCAGGTTGTGAAGCAGCTTTCACGCTCTTGCCAGAGCAACAACGATACCCTGGGTCATTCGCTCCTCATAGTAAAACCACTTTTTTAGATCACACACCCACAATATGGCGCGCAAGCATAAATACCTCATAAGCCATTGACAAATTATGCTTCACTTCAACAAGTACACCCACGTACCAGTGAATGACGGGCGTTCTCTCCACTACATCAGCCGCCATTTCAGGCTACCAAAGCATTTTCAGGCCAATAATCCGAACATTCTTGAACACTGATAGATTCAACCGCGTACGTGAATTGGTAGTGCAGAGATAAAAAGAGGCTACATCGGTAAGCAGAAACAGAATCCGTCATCCTGGAGACGGGTCACGGCTGACGGCACACCCGTTCAGAAACGAGTCTACCCGGGACAGTGAAGAAGGACGTGAGAACTCCCAATTCTTACGTTAATCAAAAGCTGGTGCTGCCGGACAGCTACTCCTACACCGGTTGCAAATCGCCGAGCCTGACGGACACCAATTTGGACACCCCCGGCTCCTCCATCGTAACGCCGAAGAGGGAATCAGCGATACTCATTGTCCGCTTATTGTGCGTAATGACGAGGAACTGCGCAGTCTGCGCCAGCTCCTTCAAGACCCCCGTGAACCGCCCAATGTTTTCCTCGTCCAGCGGGGCATCGATTTCGTCCAACAGGCAGAACGGTGTCGGCCTGATCAGAAAGCTCGCAAACAACAGTGCCATCGCCGTAAGCGTCTTTTCTCCACCTGACAACATAGTGATGCTCTTCAGCCGTTTTCCAGGCGGTTGCGCCACAATTTCAATACCTGGCTCTTGATTACTGGAAGGTTCACCGTTTTCAGCAGGCGGTTCATCGACCAATTGCAGCTCGGCCCGTCCGCCAGGGAAAAACTGACCGAAGACCTCGGTGAACTTCTGCTGCAACTCTTGGTATGTGGCTGAGAACATCTCTTTCGTCGTCTGGTGAATCCGCTGAATAATTTCCTTCAGTGAAGCGATCGAATTCGACAGATCCTGCTCTTGGGCAGACAAGAATGTATGGCGTTCTTCCAGCTCTTGGTGTTCGCTGATCGCAGCTAAGTTGATGGGGCCCATTCGATCCATCCGGTCACGGAGCTTCTGCAACTGCTCTTTCAACTCGGCATCGGAGCGATGCGCGGGCTCCTCTACGGCTGTGGCCTCAGCCTCGTTCATCGGATCGCTCGACTGCGTAGGATCATCGATCAGTGTGAGGGGATCAAGCTGATAGGTCCCCGACAATGTTCCCTCGACAGTTCCCAATTGGGTGCGGATTTCCGCTCGACGAACCTCAACAGTCATCCGGGCATCCCGCAGGGCTGAGATCCCTCGTCGCAACTCTTCCAGACCGGATTCACACGTGTGGCTCACCGTCATCTGTTGCGCCTGTTGCTCCTGAGCAGCGACCAACTCTCCCTTCACCCGTCCGGCCGTGACACCGAATTCTTGGCAGAGGCCCTCCTGACGAGCTTGTTCTGTCTGGCTCTGCTCGATGAGCCCCTTTAGACTGTTCAGGTGCTCACCCAATGCACGATGCCGAGCTTCTGTCTCCTGGATCTGTTGTGTCACCCGAGTGCGGTTCAACTGCTCATGTTGCCGTTTAGCTCGCAAGCCCTCCGCAATCAGCTTCGCCTCGGTCACATGGTCCTGGTGTGTTCTCATGTTTTGATCGAACAACCCCAGTTGCTCACGCACCTTCCCCAACATCGTTTCCTGTCCGTTCTTCTCAGCCAGCCACTGACCCAATTGAGCCTGGACCGAGTGCGATTCTTGTTCCAACCGCTGACCTTCGCTGACACCATCCTGAATTTCCGTCTCCATCCCAGTGAGTCGATGGTCAAGGTCATTCAGTACATGCTGAAGCTTCTCTTCATCCTTGCGCAGCGACAGATTCTGCATCTCGGCATCACGAAGCGCATCACCGAGTTGGCGGTCCTGCTGAGTGAGCATCTGGATCTGGGCAGACACCATCTCTCGCTGTTGCTTGCTCTGATCCAGCTCCGTCACAAACACATGGCGTTTGGTTTGAAGGTCGATCACCTCGCGCCGACGTTCCAGCAAACCCGGCGTTCCTTGAACCTGACCGCCCGTCACGATGCCCGACGCATCCACCACTTCCCCATCCAGAGTCACTAAGATTGGACCGTTTGGAGCACTCCACACATGGTGCTCCCACAAGTGCATCGCCTGGTCCAATGATCGAACAATGACGATGCGATCGAACAACGAATCGCGAGCCGCCGTTCGGGCCGCGTCGGTTTGGATCAGATCCACGGCAAGCCCGATGACGCCCGGCTGCGTTGCGATCGACGTCCACCAGTCATGAGTCCGTCCGCCTTCCCATCGTGGGCGCTGCGGAATAAAGCTGCCTCGCCCCAGCGATTCCTGTTGAAGAAATCGAATCAACCGCTGCCCAACAGACGGTTCATCTACAAACCATCCTCTGACGCGCTCTCCCAACACCGCCTCAACCGCCCGTTCCATCCCCGACGGAACCACCAACCATTCGGCCACCGCATCCCGTACCCCGTCGCAAGACTTCAGAGCGGGGCCTTGCTGGATCCCCTGACGACCGTAGCCCATCTCTTCACGAACCACACCCTGCAATGCTTCAAGGCGAGAGTCCACTCCGGCCAGCTCTTCCGAGCGTCGTAAGATCACCGGATCCAACGACTGGAGGGCGCCCGTCGCTTGAGCCGCCTCCTCTTGCACCGTGCGTTGTTCTGTCCGTAGTTGCGAGACAAGGCGATCGGCCTCTCCATATTCCTTGCGCAAGATCTCATAGCGCTCAATCGCCGACTCACGTTGGCTTCGCAGTTCGTCTCGCTCCGACGACAAGCGAGTGCCGCGGCCCGCGAGATCTTCCATTCGCTTGGCCAATTGCGAGATACCTTGTTCGGTATTCGCGACAAGCACAACCAATTGCAGCACATCTTTGCGCCCTCGCTCCTCCTCCGCAACAGCCGCAGCCCGTTGATTGAGCAAGCGCGTCAGCTCTTCATCGAGTTCCCCGAGAGTCCGATCCCGAATCGCCATCTCCTCCTCGACCGATGTCAATGACGACTCGATGGCACGAAGTCCGGCAACCAACTGCTCCTGTGATCGGACTAGCTCCTCCAGCTCAGCGGATTCCTGTACCTGTTGTTGGCCGAATAACAGCCCGCGGTTTCGTTCAACCTCCGCCGCCGTCAGCGCGTGGGCCTGCCGTTGTTCGACACCCGCCAGTTCCTCTCGAATCTTCCCGATGGAATCAGCGGTGGCAATCGCATCCAGACGCGCTTGTTCAAGTTCTGTTGTAAGCCGAGCCAGGTCGGCCGCTTTCTCAAAGTCTTGTTGATCCAGGTTCAGGACTTCGGTGTCCGCCTCCTGCAACGCGTGTCGTAAGACCCTGAATTCCCTCGTCAGCAATATCACTTCGATTCCGCGCGCCTCACCCTGCAGCGTCTGAAAGGTCCGCGCCTGGCGAGCTTGGCGTTCCAAGGAATTGAGTTGCTTTTTGACCTCTGCCACAATATCTCGGACACGCAGAAGATTCTGCTGGGTCGCTTCCAACTTCCGTAGCGCCTCGGCTTTCTGTTTCTTATACCGAACAATGCCTGCGGTCTCCTCGATGAGCTCGCGCCTGTCTTGCGGCGACGCATTCAAAATATGATCGATCTGACCCTGGGCAATGACCGTGTGTCCTTTACTCCCCGCCCGCGTATCGAGCAACAAACTACGGATATCCTTCAACCTGCATTGAATCTTGTTGATGAGATACTCGCTCTCGCCGTTGCGGTACAAACGGCGGGTAATCATCATCTCTTGCGCCTCAGTCAGCTCGTTCGGAAGTCCCGAGCCACCGTCCAGCTTCATCATTGCCGGATCAAGTCCACCGATGACCAACGACACCTCCGCCATCCCCAAAGGCTTTCGCAGTTCAGTGCCGTTAAAAATGACGTCTTCCATCTTTTCACTTCTGAGCGTTTTGGTGCTTTGCTCGCCCAATACCCATAGGATGGCGTCTACGACGTTGCTCTTCCCGCTCCCATTCGGCCCGACGACCGCCGTGACCCCCTCAGGGAATTCAATCTTGGCTTCCGCGAACGACTTGAAGCCCATCATGTTCATAGATTTCAGATGCATCGGCTCACCTTCGTTACGCGCAGATTAAGACGCGTGCTTGGGAAACAAAAAGTTTCCGGCCCTTGTACCATAAGGGTTCTTGGAAATCAAAAACAAAACACATTGCGTAGTGGAATAACTAACATGGCCCTACAAGATATAGGGCCATGTGGGGATATGAGCGGATGGCACCGCCAGCTACCCGGCGATGCTGGCTACCGGCTTTTTCGAGGATTCTATCTGGACCAGTTCCTTCGGCAAGAGAAATTCGACGTCTTCCTCAATCACCGTGAGTTCTTCAACATCCGACGGTTCCGACGCTCTCAGGAATGCAACGACCTCCGTGACCAGGATTTCCGGAGCTGACGCACCAGCCGCAATCCCGACTGCCTTGGCCCCTTGCAGCCACGCAGGATCAATGTCGGCGGCTGAATCGATCAGGTACGACGGGATGCCGCATTGTTCCCCCAGTTCGCGTAGACGATTGGAATTGGAGCTGTTCGGTGACCCGATGACCAGAATGACATCCACCAGACGGGATAATTCCTTGACGGCATTCTGCCGGTTTTGCGTCGCGTAACAGATGTCTTCCTGATGTGGACCCTTGATGTTTAAAAACCGCTTGTGCAGTGCGCCGACGATGTCGCGACATTCATCCACACTCAGCGTTGTCTGTGTGACATACGACAAATTGACGGTGTTGTCCACCTGCAGCTTTTCCACATCCTCCACCGAAGACACCAAATGAAACTTGTCGGGAACCTGGCCTAGCGTCCCGATCACTTCCGGGTGACCGGCGTGACCAATCAGAATTAATTCATACCCCTGGGTATAATCGCGGTTGACTTCGTTATGAACCTTGATCACGAGCGGGCAGGTTGCATCAATCACGTGCAGACGACGCTGATTCGCTTCTTCCCACACCGACTTCGCCACGCCATGCGCACTGAAAATGACGACCGACCCCTCAGGCACTTCATTCAACTCTTCCACAAAGACCGCGCCCTTTTGCCGGAGTGAGTTCACCACATGGCGGCTATGGACGATCTCGTGACGAACATAAATCGGAGCGCCGTACTTCTTGAGCGACAGATCCACGATATCGATCGCCCGATCGACACCAGCGCAAAACCCGCGGGGATTGGCGAGGTATATCTTCATGCTTGTCGTAGCTCCTTAGGCTCAGATCCAGTAACTAGTCATGGGCCCGGATCGGTAAGCCACGATACGTCAGATCCACCGGCCTCGTCAACAGAATTGCCGTCGTCATTACCCTAGCCCTTAGAAACTACTTTGCCAACCCCAGGTCACGCAGGGATGAATCAGAGTTCGTAGGCGTACCATCAGGGGTCTCGCATAAGCCTCGACCGACTCTTTCAGTACCCCATAAACTCGATCTGTCGCTGCACCAGTGATTCTGCAACATGCTTGATAGTCAAAGTTCTCCGCACCTAACTCCTCTCAGTGGGCATCCATAATGCTACCGATATGGATGCTATTTTGACGATCCCACCCGGACAGGTGTCGGCCCAAAACGCTCTTGGGAGTCATGCTCACGCCTTTGAATAACAGACCTATTTTATACCGCCATCACTCTGCTGACTTGACTCCCTCTACCACCCCTCGTACGCTCAATCTCTGTCGAAACTTCTGCTCGTTGTTTCTTCTTGTGAAAGGAGGCCCTTCATATGGCTCAACGACCTGTTCAAACGGGAGCTGTGGTCAATCTGAGTGATGGAGAAAGCACCAAGGATGTCGTCGTGTATACAGTTCCCGCCAGGAAGCGATTCGATGTCAAATTTCTCGGCATCAATGGCTTCGGGCACCCGACTCAACCCCTCTTCTACGCAGTTCACGTGACGACACGATCGCGAGTCGGCATCTATCCCATTGCGCTCACCGGCGTGTCCGAGATAGATGAGCCTGAGTTTCCCGCAAGGTTTTTTGGAAGCCAAGAAGCGATTCTCTACGCGGATCCCAAATCCAACCTGATCTTTTCAGTCGCGCGGAAGGGCACCACGGGTAACGTCAGAGTATTTATCGAGCTCTGCGGACTGCTCGTCGATGCGTGAGCAGAGGCAGGAGTGATATTGGGCGACAAAGTCGGTTTCTAACGGTTCGAGATCTTGCACCGACCGAACTATGGAGGGCAGCAGAAGCCTACCAGTGGCCTTCCCATCTATGAGCAACCCCGAACCGAGATCTTCCTCTCCATTACTTGACTCTCTCTCCCCTCCCCCGTACGCTCACGGTCCTATGGGAGTTTCCACGCACAAGAAAGTGCTCATCGTCGAAGACGAGCAGGATATCCTGCAGCTCGTGAAACACTATTTAGAGAAAGAGGGGTTTCGACCTATCACCGCGATCAGTGGGCTCGACGCGCTGAAAAAGGTCAAAGAGGAGAAACCCGATCTGGTCGTCCTCGATCTGATGTTGCCCGAGATGGATGGGCTCGAAGTCTGCAAACGCCTCCGCTCCGGTCCCGATACCGCCATGCTCCCAATCCTCATGCTCACGGCGAAAGCGGAAGAATCGGACACGATTGTCGGACTGGAATTAGGGGCTGACGATTACGTCACCAAGCCGTTCAGCCCCAAAGCGTTGGTTGCGCGTGTTAAAGCTCTGCTGCGTCGCATCGAGCGTACCCCTGCTGATGGCCCAGATGTACACCACTATGGCGCGCTCACGATGAATCTGGCTCGGCATGAGGTCAGCCTCGGGAAACACGAGATACCGCTGACGGCAAAGGAATTTGGCCTGCTTGAGCACCTGCTTCGGCATCGTGGCCGTGTGTTGACCCGTGAAGTGCTGCTCAATGCCGTGTGGGGCTACGACTACTACGGAACGACCAGAACAGTCGATGTGCACATCCGCCGGCTCAAGCAAAAACTGCCGCTCCTCGAAGACACCATCGTGTCCATTAAATCATTGGGCTACAAGCTGAGGGATCTCGACTGATCAGGATGACGTGGTCAATTCGATGGAAAGTGACACTTGGTACGCTTGTGGCGGTTGCCTGTGGGCTACTGATCGCCGGCGTGATGACCGTGCAGTCCCTCGAACAGCTGCATCTCTCGCAATTCGGTGATGCGCTGGAGGCAAAAATCAAGCTTGTCGAATACGGCTTTCAACCGCTGTTTCACCCACCCTCCCCCCATCCGATTCCGTCCGCCTTACAAGAGACGGCGCGCGACCTCGGCAACCGAGCATCCGCTCGTGTGACGCTGGTCGCTGCAGACGGAACGGTGCTCGCCGATAGCACCGCACGAGATGCCGACGTGCCCGCTATTGAGAATGAAAAATCTCGGCCCGAAATCCAACAGGCCCTTTCCACCGGACACGGAGAGGACATCCGCCCAAGTCATATCACCGGCGAGCGCACCATGTATCGCGCTGTACTGCTACGTCAGCCTCAGAGTACGGCGCCGATCGCCGTGCGCGTGGGCCTGCCCATGGTCATCGCCGACCGCGAGACTTCAGAATTGAAACAACGCTTGTTTCTCGCGCTCGGAGTCGCCTTCCTCGTCGCCCTGATGCTCAGTGTCTGGTTAGCTCACAGCATAACCAGACCTCTCTCGGACATCGCATCGGCTGCCCGACAACTCAGTTCTGGCCATCAGACGATCCCGATTCGAACATCCGCGCAAGACGAAGTCGGCATCCTGGCCACGACGCTAAATGACATGGCGAGCCAACTGCATGCCAAGATCGACGAACTCTCGGAAGACCGCGCCCAGCTGCTTGCCGTACTCACATCGATGGTCGAAGGCGTCATGGTCCTGGACTATCGCGGCCGCGTGTTGCAGATCAACCCGG
This sequence comes from Nitrospirota bacterium, assembly GCA_031425875.1. GTDB lineage: Bacteria > Nitrospirota > Nitrospiria > Nitrospirales > Nitrospiraceae > Nitrospira_D. The sequence continues at coordinate 4,782 of JANPKE010000101.1, read as the reverse complement.
CGTTGGAACGGATGTTCGGCATCTCGCGCGTGGAAGCTCGAGGGCGCCCCTGCGCCGAGCTGTTCCGTCATCAACAGCTCAACGACCTCGTGACGACCATTCTACGATCACCCGCGCCGTACGAGGATGAAATCGTGCTCCCTCTGACGGGACGCTGCCTCCAAATCGAAGCCTCCCCGGCAGGGGGAGAACGGGAAAGCGAAGCCTGTATCGTGTTGGTGTTTCATGACATCACCGAACTACGGCGTCTGGAGAAGATACGCAAAGACTTTGTGGCGAATGTCTCCCATGAACTTCGGACTCCACTCACCTCCATCAAAGGCTACGTGGAAGCTCTGCTGGACGGCGCCAAGGACGACCCCGTTGCTTCTGCGAAATTCTTGGAGATCATCCTCAAGCAAAGCGATCGGCTGAACCTGATTATCGAAGATCTGCTCGAACTCTCGAAAATCGAATCGGGCCGTGTCTCGCTGAAGGAAGAGCCACTTGAGCTGCGTTCCGTCGTCGACCGGACGTTGTCCATGATCAAACCAATCGCCGATAAGAAACGACACCGTCTCGTCACATCGATCGATCCGTCGCTGCCTTCAGTGGCGGGTGACGAAGGTCGGCTGGTGCAAGTCTTGACCAATCTGCTTGATAATGCCATCAAATATACGCCGGAGGGAGGAACTATCACGGTCGGCGCCACGCTCGCTCCCTCGATCGGGAATGCGGAGCCACCAGCCAGAGCGATCGAGCTCAACGTCACCGATACCGGAATCGGTATCCCCGAAGAGGACCGACCTCGTGTCTTCGAACGGTTTTACCGCGTCGACAAAGCCCGGTCACGCGAGTTGGGTGGGACGGGACTCGGATTGGCGATCGTGAAGCACATTGTTGAGGGACACGGAGGGCAGGTATGGGTCGAAGCCAATCATCCCCAAGGCAGTCGTTTCGTGGTTCGACTTCCAGTCAGCGGTGGCAAGCGATTGTCCGCTCAGTTGCACGAAGCAAGCAAGGCATAAACGCCCGCTCCCGATCTACTGTCGTTACCAGCGGAGGAGACCCGTTGCCCAGGTCACTCCGCCGCCGAAAGTGCCCAGCAACACCAGATCATTCGGTGAGATGTTCCCGCCACGAACCGCATCATCGAGCGCGATCGGAAGAGAGGCTGAGGACGTATTACCATAGCGTTCGATCACCGAGGCTACGCGGCTCTGATCGATCCCCAAGCGCTGGGCAACCTGGGACAAGATTCGACCGTTCGCTTGATGGAGAACAATCTGTTTGAGATCTCCTGGACCGACGCCGAATTCTTTCAAGATCTCCTGCACCGCCTGGTCAATCCGGCGAATGGCTATCCGAAAGAGCGACGCTCCCTGCATCCGAAGCGAGTGCTGCTGCTTGCGCAGTGTGTCGGAAGACAAGGGCATCCGTGACCCACCGCCGGGAAGTCGAATGAGTCCATGATGGGCTCCATCGGCATACAACCTGATCCCCAGAATCCCTCGCCACTCAGGAGTGCCATCCTCTTCACCCCGCAGTATGACCGCACCGGCCCCGTCGCCAAACAACAGCGCCGTCGCGTCATCCTGAGGGTCGAGCGATCGAGACTTGACCTCTGAGGCCACCATTAGACAGGTCTTGGCTTGCCCGCTCTGAATCATGGCCTGGGCCATGGAGAGCCCGTACAAGAAGCCTGAGCAGGAGGCAGATACATCAAATGCCCCCACTTGCCTACATCCCAATCCTCGTTGGACCAAGCAAGCCGTTGAAGGGAACGCCATGTCCGGAGAGGTTGTGGAAAGAATGATGGCATCGATTGAAGAAGGCGCACAATCGGCGGCATCAAGTGCTCGGCGGCCCGCCTCGACGGCCATATCGGAAGACGCCTCGTGATCGCCGGCCCAATGGCGTGTCTGAATACCGGTCAGCCGGTAGATCCGGGCCGGGGATAGCCCTAACGCAGGAGCAATCTCTTCATTCGAGACAATCCGGGAAGGGAGATAGCTACCTGTTCCAATGATTCTTGAACGAATCATGACCGCCAGACACCGTCCATTCCTCGCGAAAATGCTCACACTTGCGATGTGCGGCGAGATTATAGGGAGTGGAAAGAGGCAGGTCAACCAAACCGTTCCTACATTGCTTTTAGCCCGTATCCTTGCTATGTATTGACGGTATGTCTCTTCCTTCCATCGAAATCATTGCCCATCGGCCGTCACGATCATCCCGACTTAATCTCGCTGTTTGTCTCGGTATCGGATCACTGTTCATCACATCGTGTGCCGGCGATATCAGCACAGGTGATGTACGAAGCGGGATTAAGAAGGTCTTCAGCGGCACAGACGAGCAAATTTTCCTCGGAGACTCCGTTGAGAACCATTACCATCCCAACATCATCATGAAGCGGGGGGAGGCCTATTTCGAGAAAGAGGAGTATGCGGAGGCCTTAGTCGAGTACAAACACTTTCTGGAACTCCATCGCAATCACATCCTGGCTCCGTACGCAGCATTTAGGATCGGGGAGATTCATTTTAAGATGGCGAAGACCATCGATCGTGATCCTGAACCGATGCACAAGGCCATCACTGCATTCGAGCAGATGAGAAAAGAGTTCCCTGGTAGCCGTTATGATATCCAGGCGCTGCAAAAACTCGATGAATGCCATGAGTGGATCGCGCAGATGCATCTCTTCGTGGGACAATTCTATTACCGGCGAGGCTCCTACCTTGCTGCCACGCATCGGTTTCAGCAAATCCTAAAGGCTTATCCTGATAAACCCATCGCCGCAGAAGCGCTGTACTCCCTCGCGATGGCGAACCATGAAATGGGTGCTGACGATTGGGCCAGGGAGAATCTCGTCGTCTTAGTGGACAAGTATCCGAACAGTACCTCCTCAGGGGCCGGAAAGAGCTTGCTGGAGAAAATCGGTGGGGCCCAACCGAATACGCTCCTCGCCCAGAAATCGGAATCGGTTCCCCTTTCCGACGCAGGCCCAGGGATGGTCCGAAACAGTCGACCGTCCGTTAGTCCATCGTCCGCTCCAACAGTAATGGGAACACTCGGCATTCCTCCATCACTCGACTCTTTCAGCACGTCCGCGTCTACTGCCACGACACTGGGTCAAGGCTTTACAGCCTGCCGTCTCGGCGCCTGGTGCTGATTTAGCCGGTTAACGGCCAACATACGGCAATCAATACCGCATCTCCACTGGATGAGTGGAGATGGGACTGGTTTGATCAAGATTGTTCGTGAGCTGACGACTGGTCGCTGAAGGCTGATGGTTATCTACTGGCCGAAATACCAACCGATCCCATATCGCTCCAAGAAGCTTGTCACCATCGTCAGCGAATTAACATAGATCATCACTCCGACCAGGATCAGCAGAACTCCACTCACCGTCGAGACGCCCCACAGATAGACGCGTACTCCCTTGAAATAGGCGAGAAACCGATCGACGCCCAATGCCGTGAGGAACAGCGGCAAGCCCAACCCCAACGAGTAAAAGGTCAGCAACACGACTCCACTAAGAAGAGAGTCGGTCGTACTGGCGTAGAGAAGAATGGACCCTAGCACCGGCCCGACACAGGGAGTCCAACCGGCAGCGAAGGCGACCCCGATCAAGAATGACCCCAGGTACCCGGCAGGTCTATTCCGGAATTGATACCGCTGCTCCATCTTGAGGAACTTCAAGTTCAAAATCCCGAGCAGATAGAGCCCAAACACGATAATCAACAGGCCACCGATACGACGAATGAGATCTTGATAGGTGATCAGGATCTGGCCGAGAAAACTCGCCGAAGCCCCGAATGCGATGAAGACCGATGAAAACCCCCCGATGAACAACAAGGAGTTCACGATGATGGCCTTCCTAAACTTTACCCGTTCGGACGCATCGGTCAACTGCTCGACGGACAGGCCCGTAATGTAGGAAATATAGCTCGGCACCAACGGCAACACGCATGGGGATACAAACGAAAGGAGCCCCGCTGAAAAAGCGGCAATGAGCGAAATCTGCGGGATGGATTGTGTCATGGCTACGACTTCATCAGTTCATGAATGAGGTCACGGGCCTCCGGAGAGCCCCAATCACGAGCACCGAAAATCTTTTGTCGCACGATGCCTCGGCGATCGACCATAAAGGTGATCGGAATCGAACGGGCCCCGTACGTCAGGCCTACGCGGTATTCCGAGTCATGAAGAATAGGAAACGTGAACCCCATTTCTCGCTGAAACGGACGGGTAACCGCAGCGCCCTGTTGATCCGTCGACACAGCCAAGATCTCGAACTCCCTTCGCGACAACGTGCGGTACAGCTGTTCCATCGCCGGCATCTCGACACGGCATGGTCCGCACCAGGTCGCCCAAAAATTTAAAAGGACGACTTTCCCTCTGAGCTGAGACAAGCTTACAACGTTGCCGGCAAGGTCCCGCAACATAAAGTTCGGTGCTTCGTCACCAACTTGGACAACGCCACGCTCGAAGCCTGGCCGTGTCTTCGGTTGGGGTGATTCTGCCTCGGAGAACGATGCCGTGCAAAACACACCGACTGCCATGAAGGTGAAAACCAACGCCGCTCGATGAAGTGTCATAGTATCAATTTGATACACGGATGAGCACGGTGTTCGTCTGCCGTCACTATAGCCATAGTCACTTCACACAAACTCTCTTAACTCAGCCATCGGCAGATTCTCGTGCTGCTGCGAGTATGTTACAAGTCCGCAAAAACCTGAGTCAAGCAAGCGGCGAGTGACAAATTTCTTCCCCTACGATCGAAGTGATGGACAAAGCCGACTG
>JANPKE010000100.1:0-2052 GCA_031425875.1 Nitrospirota bacterium | reverse complement strand
TGTGCCTGTGGCGAAGGCGGATTGAAGCTGAATGACGGACTGAATGACACGATCCGCTTCTCGGCTGCCCTCAGGCGGAAGCACCTGCGCCTGTTCCAGTGTCGCGAGGACGGCCATGGCCGATCCGACATAGGGAGATGCACGCTTTGACTGCTGCGTCGGAATTGCAGGGGATTGGTTTTCTGTAAAGGCCGAAGCCTGTTCTGTCGGGAAGGACGAGAGCACGAGGCTGACGACCATGATCAGGCGAACCGGCCATGTGAATAATGATCGCATTAGAGAGACCGTTCCCTCTGAGGAGTACCAGAAACGCATGGGAGGATTATGACAGAGTCGGTAGGAGCGGTGATAGAGAAGACTTGGCAGCCGGCTCTCTATTGAAAGCTCCGTAGGGACTTCCTATAATTGACAGGTTTGGCCGTGGGTCCAGACAGAAAGGCAGTGTGGTCATGCTCGCCAAGGTGAGGAGCGCGGCACTCGTCGGGCTCGATGCGCATCTGGTGGATGTCGAGGTTGATATCTCCGGTGGCCTTCCACAATTCTCGGTCGTTGGTTTGCCTGATGCCACGGTCAAGGAAAGTCGTGACCGCGTGCGTTCTGCGCTGAAGAACACGGGATTTCACTTTCCCGCCAAACGGATTACCGTCAATCTCGCTCCCGCCGGGGTCAAAAAAGAGGGATCGGGACTTGATCTTGCGATCGCCGTTGGGATTCTCGTCGCCGAAGAGGTGATTCCACAGGCGATGGTGGACAAGCGGGTTCTGGTCGGAGAACTTTCATTGGACGGCCGTGTGCGACCGATCATGGGCGCGCTCTCGTTTGCGCTCGCGTGCCGGGCCGGATACGACCTGTTGCTGCCGGCTGACAATGGTGCTGAAGCTGCGCTGGTGGACGGCATCAGCGCCTATCCACTCCATAGTCTCCCTGAAGCGGTGGAGTTTCTAAAGGGAAATCAAACCATTGTGCCGAGCTGTTCGAACCATGCGTTGCTGGAGTCTGCCAGGACGGCGGAGGACGAGGACTATACCGATGTCCGTGGGCAGGACCATGCCAAGCGGGCACTGGAAGTAGCCGCGTCGGGTGGACACAATGTGCTGATGGTCGGTCCCCCAGGTTCAGGCAAGACGATGTTGGCACGTCGACTCCCCTCAATTCTTCCGCTGCTGGAATCAGAAGAGGCCATTGAAACGACCCGTATTCACAGCGTCGCCGGGCAACTGGCTCCGGACCGTCCCTTGCTGACGGTGCGGCCCTTCCGCGCTCCTCATCACAGCATTTCCGATGCCGGTCTTGTCGGAGGAGGCACCGTTCCGAAGCCCGGGGAAGTCTCCCTTGCGCATAACGGCGTGCTATTTCTGGACGAGTCTCCTGAGTTCAAACGGGGTGTGCTCGAGGGATTGCGGCAGCCGTTGGAAGATGGTCATATGATCCTGACCAGAGCCAGCGGAACCCTGAAATACCCAGCCCGGTTCATGCTGATTGCCGCAATGAATCCTTGTCCCTGCGGATATTATGGAGATCGAACCAGACCCTGTATTTGTACCGTCACTCAGATTCGCCGGTATCGCGCAAAATTGTCCGGGCCGCTGCTGGATCGGCTGGATATCCATTTGGATGTGCCGCCTGTTCCGGTGCGAGAGCTCCGTACCGAACTGCCCGCACCAGAGGGATCAGCTGCGATCCGATCGCGTGTCGTCGCAGCTCGAGCACGTCAGCGACGACGGTACCGATCCGACGGAATTTATACGAATGCGCAGTTGAAGCCGCGGATGATAAAGCGGTATTGTGGGCTCGATCAGCCCGCTCAGGAGTTGTTGGAGCAGGCGATGGCAAGGTTGCGACTGTCGGCGCGAGCGCATGGGCGTATCCTGCGTGTCGCGCGCACTATTGCCGATTTGGCCGACTCGGAGAGGATTGAGACCGTGCATATCGCGGAAGCCATTCAATACCGTTCATTTGACCGCAATCCCGAGCTGTGAGGTTTCGGTGACGTCGACGAGAGTCTTTCTGTGGTGGTTTGTGGTGGGTGCGACGATGGCGCTCGCCGTCATC
>JANPKE010000099.1:0-4056 GCA_031425875.1 Nitrospirota bacterium | reverse complement strand
GGATTCTGAAACCTCGGGGTCCATTGGACAGATGTACTTGACGATTTCACCGGTTGGAACGGGTATGGGCTTGGGAGTCCGTTGTTCAAGCGGGAGCAGAAAATATTCAGGATCACCACGGAATTTTTCGAGACACCGGGTGGCGCAGAAATAATACTTCTTTCCCCGATAGTCGTAGATACCCGCCGCAGTGGCCGGTTCCACTGTCATGCCGCACACCGGATCGATCTCGCCCGGCGTCGCCTGCACCACCATCGGCAGCGGCTTTCGTGGAGCGGGCATCGTGATCAGATTCAGTGGCCTCTTGCTCAGCGCACGGTCGGGGTCGGCGCGAAATCGTTCCAGACAGGACACGGCGCAGAAATAGTAGGTCCTCCCTTTGTGGTCGTACTGACCCGCCGCCTTGGCAGGATCGACCGTCATACCGCAGATGGGATCGATCTCCTGCTTAACGGGAGTGTGGGACAGACCCTGAGTATCCTGACTATTCTCGGTCATGCAGCCATGTCCTTCATGCAGCGTTCCGCAGCAGCCGCTAGATAATTTACGAATCATGTGTCTCGCTCCTTTCATTTTATCCGGTACGGTTACCGATTGTCGCGTTCAGAATTACAGACGGAACAGGCCGTCAAATATTACAGAGAACACGATGGGCGAGAGGAACAAGTTGAAAACTCTAAGAAAACGAGGAGAACGAGGTGCAACGCGTGAGGTGGCTATCCGCAAGTGCAGTTGAAACAGCCGTGTTTACTACAGATCCCACAGGCAGCTTCAAGAGAGATTCGTAAGGACTGCCGAGCTCTGTGCAAGCGAACGGTAAGGTTGTTCCGTGATACCTTAAGATCTTTCGCCACTAGTTCCGGCGATTCACCATCGAGATCGATGCGCTTAATGAGTTCCGCGTAGTTACCGCGGAGACCCGGAAGGAGACGGTGAAGGCAGACGCATGCGGTAGCCCGTACCTCATCCAGCGGCGGCTCTTGATGATCACCAGAAATGGTTGATTCTTTCAGGAAGGCTTGATTACGACGAACCTCAGCTCCTAGTGTACGATAATAATCGGCGACCGCATGGCGAAGAATGCGATAAAACCAGGCAACCGCGCTTTCCTGCTTATGCAATGAATGAGCGCGAGCAACCGCCCGCGTAAGGCTTTGCTGAAGGATGTCGTCCACGAGAGTCTCTTCGCCAACTCTGCGTCGAATAAACTGCCTGAAGGCGGACTCGTTCTCCAAGAGTCGTTGAATCATCCCGTTCGCTCTCGCCTCCGCTATTACCCACCGTTACTTCTTCAGGTCCGCTTCAAGAATGCTCCGGATAATGATGATGACGTTCTCAGGTGTCATGTTCGCACCATCGACCTTGATATTCCCGTCCAGCAAGAGCGACGGCGTGGATGACACCTTGATCCGTTCGCCCAATCGACGCCCCTCTTCGAACAGCTTGGCCGGCTTTCCACTTTCCATCCCCATTTCGAACGTGTTGACGTCCAACCCGACCTCCCTGATCAACATGGCGCGAATGGAACGATCCAGCACCCCATCGAGCTTTTCCTTGTGAATGATGCGAAACAGGACGGCCTTCATCTGATCGCCCTTGCCCATCAGTTTTGCCTGCTCATACATGTCAAACGGGGTCGGCAGCTTCCCGGGAATCACGGGGAAGCCGACCATGGTGACCTCGACCTTATTCCCAAATTCCTTCAGGAGTAGAGGGACCCCTGTCTCCTCGAAGTGATGACAATGCGGGCAATAGAAATCCGCAAATTCGATCACCTTCACCTTGCCAGGTTGATGAGTCGACGGCTCATCCTTCAGAATCTCGAACTTGCCCTTCAGTTCTGGCTTCTCCACAGCCGCACTCACCGGTACATTCACAAACCCAATCGCACCCACAACTACAAGCACGCACATCCAGATCGACATCGTCCGACCGTTCATCTGAAACTCCTTTCACGGGTAAATAGTCGTGCCCCATTATAGCGGATGGAGCGCCTCCTTGTGCTCTGTTATACTCTTGCCATGCGAATATCTTGGCCTGTCTGGATGGCGTCGGTGCTGTTGATTGTATCCGGCTGTGCCTCAAACGGAAACCTGACCGGCGCCGTGCCTGCGGCCCCTTCTCAGATCAGTTATGCGCAGGTGCAGGAGACACCAGGATCATACAACGGACAGCCGGTGACGTTCGGAGGGAAGGTGCTGGGCGCAAGGCGCTTGAAGGAGGGGACAAGAATCGAAATTCTTCAATTGGCGCTGGACTCCTCTCTCCAACCAACCATAGACCTCAGCAAATCCCAGGGCCGATTCATCGCAATGCAGAAGCAATTCCTTGATCCCGCAACGATCCCTCCTGGTACATTTGTCACCGTGACCGGAGAGATGGCTGGGTCTGTCACCCTCCCACTCGATGAGACGGAGTACACCTACCCGCTCATCACCGTCACCAATCTGCGCGTGTGGACCGAGAACGACGAGGAGCCTCCTCGCATTCGCCGTCCCATCGGCCCCGGCCCTTATTGGGGACCCTACTGGTCTCCATACTGGCACTCCTGGCCCTACTATTGGTGAGCGCGTCTCGCGCGATACACCGTCTCTGATCCCGCACCAGGTCGTGAGTGCCCGATCACAGATGGAGAACACAGCCCCCGTATCCGTAGTGGTGCATGCCGATATGTGCATGTCTCGATTGCCATACCGTCAACGCTCGATGTCTTCGTTTTCATATCTACGCACTGCCCACATCTTGGTGGGCTAAAATGCATCTGGTACTCTTTCTTATGGGCATTATAGTGAGTCAGCTGCACGGATACGTGAACGATTGAGGAACAGGCATGACCAAAGTCGCACAGCGCAATGACCGACGGACCACACACACCCCCTCCAATCTGAGCTCGTCCATCGTGACCACACTGAAAGAACAAATCGTTCACTGGCACTACCCGCCGGAACATCGGTTGACCGAAGACGAATTGTGCAAGACCTTCGGCGTGAGCCGCAGTCCGGTTCGGGAGGCGCTCCGGGTGCTGGCAACCGACGGCTTCGTTAAAAAACTGCCGAATCGGAGTTACGCGGTCAAGCAGTATACCATCGAAGAAATCGAGGAGCTGTATGAGGTGCGCCTAGCCCTGGAACTCTATACCGTCGAACGCCTCGCGACCAAGAAGCAGACAACACAGCTTGCAGCCGAGCTCGCTGACCTCAAACAAACCTGGACCGAACTCTTGCAGGAATCGTCCAAGAAACCAGAGGAATTCGCCATACTGGACACGCTCTTTCACGATACACTGGCTCAAGCCCTGGGTAACACCTCGCTGCTGCGGCACCTTCGAACTATCAATGAACGCCTGAGGCTGTTTCGAATGCTCGACTTCGAGAGGCGAGACCGCGCTGAACACACCTGCCACCAACATCTGGAGATTTTGGAGCGGATTCGGGTCAAGGATCCGCAGAGTGCCCGAGCCGCCATGCAAGAGAATATTGAAGAGGGACGTAACAATATCAGCATAGCGATCAAGGATGCACTGGCCAGAGCTTACTTGAAGAATACCTAGGAGGGCTGCGTAATCACTGGCAAGACGGTCGGCATCCTAGGTTCGCCTCGCCCTCCCCTCCCAACGCTCTACACTTTTCATACCCTTGAGAGCGAGCACGAGCAGGACGTCCAGGCAGATTGAACTTGGTAGACTTGATTGTATACAATTCGTGGGGGTTGGTACCGACGAAAATGAACTGGTTTGTCTGCCCGAACATGCTGTGACGTCCATCTTAACTATTTCTGAGGCTCGAAGCCCCGAAAGAACCTGATGCTCCGAAACGACCGGGTCGCGGAAGGAGAACCATCCAACCTTAGTGCATCGATTGTCGCCACGCTGAAGGAACAGATCATTCATTGGCAGTACCCGCCCGAACATCGGTTGACCGAAGTCGAACTCTGCAAGGCATTCAACGTAAGTCGAAGCCCTGTGCGAGAAGCGCTTCGTGTACTGGCAACCGATGGATTCGTGAAAAAATTGCCGAATCGTGGCTACGTGGTCAGGCAACACAACATCGATGAGAT
>JANPKE010000098.1:0-16016 GCA_031425875.1 Nitrospirota bacterium | reverse complement strand
GGCATAGGCCGTCAAAAAGGTGATGGTCTGCGTGGCGACATAGGAGAGGAACATTAGAAGTCCTGTCGATCCCAGCAGGGCGATGGAGATCGCGGTAGAAATCAACGGGTGACGCTTTTGGGTGCTTTCAAATACCACGTTCAGTGCGTAATCGAGCTCGTAAAAGACGAGCCCTCCAAACCAGAAGATCGACAGAAATGCCAGCCAGCGCACACCTTCTAATACGCCGATCCGATGGAGTTCTTCAGCCAATCGTTCACCCAATGAAGGCAGAAAGCCCTTCAGGAAGCTCAGGATAAGTTGCTCGCCGATGATGTTTTGGCTGACCAGGAAGCTGATCCCATACAGGAGAAGAAAGACGAGAGGAAAGAGCGAGAGCAACGAGAAAAAGGCCAAGGCCGCCGCCAGGCTCGGGCAGCCCTGGCGCAAGAATGTGTTCAACGTCTCGATCAGAAAGCGGAGGACGGTCATGATGCTCCGCATGCGGATCGGCAAACCATGACGGTCTTACTTGAGCGCCGATACCGCTTGCATGGCGAAGTTCACGAGTGGGTTGGGATAGATCCCAAAGATCACCACCCCGGCCACTGCGCAGGCCAACACGATGGAGAGAGCCGGTGACATGACCATCCGAGGGCTCGTGCTCGACAGGTCACTCGGCTCGCGCATGTACATGACCATCACCAGCCTGAGGTAGTAATAGGCTGAGATGACGGCAAAGATGAGTGCCACGGCAGCCAGCCATGGCAGGCCGGCTTCCACCGCCGACATAAAGACATAGAGTTTTCCAATAAACCCTGCGGTCGGGGGAATACCTGCCAGCGAGACCATAAAGATCAACATGAGCAGTGCAGCCACAGGATGCCGCTTGGCAAGACCGGTGAAATCTTCGATGTCAACTCCCTCGATTCCGCCCTTGCGAAGCATGGCGACGATGGCAAACGCTCCGAATGTCATGAATGCGTAGAGTGAGAGATACAGCAGCACGCTGGCGATACCGGACGAGTTTTCCATGTGTCCCGTTGCAACCACACCGATCAATGCGTAGCCGGCATGGGCAATGCTTGAGTAGGCCAGCATGCGTTTCACATTCGTCTGCACCAGTGCGAGGATATTCCCCAAGATCAGGGTGGCGAGGCACAGCAGGAGGAACATCGCAGACCAGTTGGCTTTCAGGCCACCGAGCCCTTCCATGAACACTCTGAGGAATGCGCCGAAGCTTGCGGCTTTGGATGCGACCGCCATGAAGGCGGTGACGGAGGTAGGAGCGCCTTGATAGACATCCGGCGTCCACATGTGAAACGGCACCACGGCGAGTTTAAACCCGAATCCGACCGTGAGCAGGATCGTGGCAAACAACAATAGCGGATCGTCCAGGTTACGGCCGGAGATTGCTGCGGCGATCTCTGGAAGTCTGGTGCTTCCGGTCGCTCCATAGAGAAGCGAGATGCCGTAGAGAAGGAATCCAGAGGAGAAAGCCCCCAACACAAAATACTTGGCTGAGGCTTCCAATGAGCGAGGGTCCGATCGCTTCAGGCCCGCCATGACGTACAGCGAGAGGGACATCAGTTCGGTGCCCAGATAGAGTGTCAATAAATCAGCCGATGAGACCATGACCATCATCCCGGAGAGCGCGAGCAAGACAAAGCCGTAATATTCGCCGAAGTACAGCCGCTCTTCTTTCAAGTAGGAATGAGAGAGGAGAATAGTCAGGCCGGTGACGAAGTAGAGGAGCAGTTTCCAGAAGGCTCCGTACGCATCGATTACGACGAGTCCGCTAAAGATTGTGGCGGGAGCCTGTATCTGGGACGCCGTCAACCCCATGCAGACGGCCAGTGTTCCCAGGCTTAGCCAGACCAAGCCGTCTTTATCGGATGTCCGCAGCACCGGATCGAGCACGAGTATGATGCAGGCTGCTATGACGATCAGGAGCTCTGGTAGGATAAGGAAGAGGTCTGCCGACGAGAAAGTCATCATGGTCGGCCCTCAGATGCGACCTGCGTTTCTTGACTGAACGTCGGTCCAGTCGGTGAGGTGATCCGTTCCACAGATGGAGTGAATGGGGTCATCCTAGGCATACCTGACGCGTGTTCAGCAGCAGGCGGGAAGACGCGCGCGATGACTTTCTCCACGCTGGGATGCATGCGAGTCAGGATCGGGTTTGGGAAGATCCCGATCACGAAGATCAAGACGACAAGCGGCACCACGGTAATCATCTCACGCAGGTTCACATCGCGAAGCTTCGGAAGGATATGCGGATCGGGGACGCCGAAGGCGACACGTTGAACCATCCAGAGCAAGTAGGCTGCCGCCAAGATAATTCCCAATAATGCACAGGCCGTGGCGATCTTGCTCCAGAGGAAGGTGCCAGCAAGAATCATAAACTCCCCGACGAAACTGTTCGTGCCGGGCAGTCCCAATGAAGATAATGCGAAAATGACCAGGAACGTCGCATACCGCGGCATCGGCTTCGTGAGGCCGACATTGTCGGCGATTTGTCGGCTATGGGTACGTTCATAAATCATTCCGACGCAGAGAAAGAGTCCACCGGTGGTGATGCCGTGGTTCACCATCTGCATGACGGCGCCTTCGATTCCCTGAATATTAAACATAAAGAGGCCGAGGGTCACGAATCCCATATGGCTCACGCTTGAATAGGCAATGAGCTTTTTAAGATCGGCTTGCGCCAGCGCCATATAGGCTCCGTAGATGATCGCCACAATCGAAAGCCCCACCATGAACGGAGTGAACAGCTGTGAGGCATCCGGCAACATGGGAAGGCTGAAGCGTAGGAACCCGTAGGTGCCCATCTTGAGCAGCACGCTGGCGAGGATCACGCTGCCGGCCGTGGGCGCTTCCACGTGCGCGTCAGGCAGCCAAGTATGGAACGGGAACATAGGAACCTTGACGGCGAATGCAGCGAAGAACGCGAGGAAGAGCCAGAATTGCAACGATGTGGAATAGGTGCCTTGACTCAATTGAAGAATGTCGAACGTATGGCCGCCCTGGAAGTACAAGACCAAGATCGCGACCAGCAGCAAAACGCTGCCGGCGAGGGTATAGAGCAAGAATTTGATCGCGGCGTAGAGGCGATTCGGTCCGCCCCAGATCCCGATCAACAGGTACATCGGGATCAGCATCGCTTCCCAAAACACATAGAATAGTACGAAATCAAGAGCACAGAATACCCCGATCATGGCGCTTTCCATGATCAGCAGCATGGCCATGAAGCTTTGAATCCTTCTTTCAATGGAGTGCCAGGAGATCAAGATGCAGAGCGGCATCAGGACCGTCGTCATGAGAACGAGCGGGAGGCTGATTCCATCGAGGCCAAGCCGGTAGTTGATGGACAGCGACGGGATCCACCGCGCCGATTCAACGAACTGCATGTCACCGGAAGCGGCATCGAACAGCCACCAGAGAGGGAGTGAGATCAGGAGATCGGCCACGGCCACAGCGAGGGCCGTGAGCCTGACGGAGCTTTCCTTCACCGCAAAGACCGCCATGGCCCCGGCCAACGGGAGGACGATCAGTAATGTGAGCCAGGGAAAGCCGGTCATCGGGACTCCAACAGCAGTGATGCCACACGCAAACGGCAATGTGTGAAATTAGTCATGGTAACGTCCATCTCGCTATTTATCCTGTATCTCTCAAAGAAGGAGATACGCCGTTAACACGACGATCCCCACCGCCATGGCCAAGGCATAGTGCTGGGTCTGTCCGCTCTGGACCAGCCGCAACAGCCATCCCCCCCATGTGATGGCACGTGCGATACCGTTGACGGTTCCATCGATCACATGGACATCAACATGCTTCCAGAGTTTGAAAGCTGCCGCAAGGGTTGGTCGTACGAATAAGCAATCGTAGGCCTCATCGACATACCATTTGTTCAACGAGCCTCGATAGAGGATGCCCCACTGTCGCGCTAAGCGTTCCGGAAGATCCGGGTTGAGTACATACACATAATAGGCGGCGGCAATGCCGATCAGGCCCATCGCGGTCGCCGCTGCCATAATCATGAGCCCATCCGAGCCATGAGGGGCGGCGGGTTCACCCCCGGTTGAAAAAAGGGGTTCCAGGAACGATGGGATGCCGAGATAACCAGTCAAAATACTCAAAACTGCGAGAATGATGAGCGGTGTCGTGATTGTCCGTGAGGGCTCGTGGATATGGTCAGCCTGGTGCGGATCGACACGCGAAGTTCCCCAAAATGTTACGAACACAAGCCTGAAGCTGTAAAAGGCTGTCAGGAGAGCCGTCAGCAGACCAAAGAGCGTCAGGATCCGGCCAAGGTCGCCGGACGACCAGGCGGACACGAGGATGTCATCCTTACTGAAGAAGCCGGCCGTCAGAGGAAAGCCGGCAAGCGCTAGCGAGCCCACTACAAACGTCCAGTAGGTAATTGGTAGCTTGTCTTTGAGGCCTCCCATGTGCCTCATATCTTGCTCATGGTGCAGGGCAATAATCACAGAGCCGCAGCCTAAAAACAGCAAGGCCTTGAACGCGCCGTGCGTGAGTAGGTGGTACATGCCGGACGCATAGGCGCCGAGTCCGCACGCCATGATCATGTACCCGAGCTGACTGACCGTCGAATACGCGACGACGCGTTTGATGTCGGTCTGAGTCAACGCGATCGTGGCGCCGAGGACCATCGTCGCGGCGCCTGTAATCGCGACCACGCTCATCGCGGTTGGTGAAAGGTTATAGATCGGGGCGAGACGCGCCATCATGAAGACGCCGGCGGTGACCATCGTGGCGGCGTGAATGAGGGCCGAAATCGGTGTCGGTCCTTCCATCGCATCAGGCAGCCAGACGTGGAGCGGAACTTGGGCAGATTTTCCGACCGCACCAGTGAAGAGCAAGAGTCCGATGAGAGTGAAGACCGAAACCTCCCATGTTCCACCGAAAGGGCCGAGGAGGTTCATCGTCACATCAGTCGCTTCATGGAGGGCGGGAAAGATGTCAAGGTAGTTTAGCGATCCAAAGCTGTACCAGACGAGCAGAAGGCCCAGCATGAATCCGAAGTCTCCTACACGATTGACCAGAAAGGCTTTGGTGGCGGCGGCACAAGCAGAAGCACGCTCGTACCAGTGTCCGATCAACAGATAAGAGCATAGTCCGACGGCTTCCCAGAACACGAAGAGCTGCAGTAGGTTATCGGCCAGCACCAACATCAACATGGAGAAGGTGAACAAGGCGATGTAGCTGAAGAAACGGGCATAGCCTGGTTCCCCATGCATGTAACCGATGGTATAGACGTGCACGAGCGAACTGACACCGGTGACCAGTAGGAGCATCACGGCGGTGAGTCGGTCGATATGAAGACCAATGTGAATGTCCAGAGTTCCGGATGTCAGCCAGGTATAGAGCGGAAGCGAAATGACAGAGCCAGAAGCCACTTCTAAAAAGGCCCCCATCGACAAGGCGAGTGACAACACGACCGCCGGAACCGCAACAAGGTGAGCACGGGCGTTGATGTGCCGACCCGCCAAGCCAAGGATCAAAAAGGCGGTCAGCGGAAGGAGTGGGATAAGGGCGTACAGCATCAGAAATCGTGCCTTGTCGTTCGTTACTCGTGAAGCGAAAAAGGAGAGATCGGGCGGAAAGTGCCGACATTTCCTATGCACGACGTTTCACGCTTCACGAGATACGGCTCCTTTACCATTTCAATAGGTTGAACTCTTCAACATTGATCGTGGATCTCGATCGATGCAGGGCGATGATAATCGCGAGTCCGACGGCAACCTCCGCAGCGGCCACCGTTAAAGCAAAAAAGACGAACACTTGACCGCCAAGATCCTGCAGATGGTCGGAGAACGCGACGAAGTTAATGTTGGTGGCGTTCAGCATCAGTTCCACCGACAGCAGAATGGCAATGATATTGCGCCGGATGAGCACACCCACCACGCCTGTCAAGAAGACGATGGCACTCAAGATAAGGTAGTACGAGATGGGAATGGTCATTCGTCACTGCCCGTTTGTGTCATGTGTTATGCGTCGTGTTCGCCGATGTCGCGCTTGGCGAGGACGATGGCGCCGATCATTGCCACAAGGAGGACCAAGGAGGCCACCTCGAACGGGAATAAATAGGTTGAAAAAAGTGTCTTGCCGATGGCCAACGTATTGTCGGTGGTGATGTCCTCATGCGGTCCGGACTGGAGCGATGGACCTCCCGTGTTGAGTGCGCCGGCCCCTCCGGAGAGAAGCAACATGGACTCAATGAACAATGGAATGCAGACCACTCCTGCGATCCGCCATTGGCTATGGTAACGGTCGTCTTGCGCGACATTGAGTATCATGACGACGAACAGATACAGCACGAGAATGGCCCCCGCATAGACGATGATCTGCACGGCAGCGAGAAATTCGGCATGGAGTGTGATGAAGAGTCCCGCGACATGGAAAAACATGACCAAGAGCGAAAGCGCACTGTAGACAGGATTTCTCAACGCCACCACCAGAATGGAGGTGATGGCGATCATCCCGGCGAAGTATCCAAAAAACAGCTGCGACATGGATGGTTCCTGGGTTAGCGGCCGACCGGGGCTAGCCTAACGCAACGGTGATGCAGTCATTACTCGTCTGATGAGTACTCTTTGAAAGTCAGTCCGGTTTTGGTGGCACGTGCTTGAATGCCACGTTGAAGAACGCGACGTTTGGGTGTTGCAGCTCCAGGCGTTTCTCGCGGACTGGAAACGAACGGTCGCCGATCGCGAGCAATTGTTGTTTGTTCAGATGGAGCTGGCGCTTGTCGTATACCGCCCATTCAAACTCTCTCGTCATGCCCAGCGCATCGACGGGGCAGGCATCCACGCACATCCCGCAGAACAAGCACCGGGTCATGTCCATGTAATATTCTTTTGAGTAACGTTTTGTCGGCTCACCCGGCACTTCGGCGCTGACGACCTGGATGACGCGCGACGGACAGGCAGCTTCACAGAGGTCGCATCCCACGCACTTCTCGGTCCCATCGTCATATCGGAGCAGCGCGAGCATGCCGCGATAATTGTCCGGCAACGTGCGTTTTTCATGAGGGTATTGCAAGGTCACGGGACGGTAATTGAGGAGATGGGACAAGGTCGCCTTCATGCCGACGAGAATCTCGTAGAACGTGATCGTCTTGAACCATTCGTGTAAGTTCAAACGCTTGGTGGTTGCCGTAGATGCCATATGGATCTCGTCTGCTATTTCATCTGTTGATAGAAAAACACCGCAAGGGCCGTTACGACGATGTTCCCCAGCGCAATGGGCAACAGCACCTTCCAACCGAATCGCATTAGCTGATCGTAGCGCAGTCTCGGCAACGTGGCCCGTAGCCAGAAAAAGAGGAACAAGAACGAGTACGTCTTGACCGCAAACCACATGGTGTTCTCGACCCAGGCCAAGGACGGCAGGCCGATGAACGCCATAATCGTTCCAGGATAGGGTGCGTTCCATCCACCGAGAAACATCGCGGCCGCGACGCAGGACACTAGCACCATGTTGGCGTACTCGGCGAGGAAAAAGAACGCGAATCTGAGGCCGCTGTATTCCGTGAAGAAGCCGGCGACGAGCTCACTCTCCGCTTCCGGCAGATCGAACGGGACCCGGTTGGTTTCCGCCACCGATGAGATCACGTAGACGACAAACGCAAAAATTTGTGGGGCCGGTAACGCGAAGAGATACCAATTCCAAAATCCTCCGGCCTGGGCATCGGTGATTTTCACCAGGCTGAGTGAACCGCCCAGAATCAACACGCCGACAATGGACAGTCCCACATTAAGCTCGTAACTGATGATCTGCGCGGCCGATCGTAGCCCACCGAGCAAGGAGTATTTGCTGTTGGACGCCCATCCTCCCAGGATGATGCCATAGGCCCCGAGCGACGCGAAGGCTAAGATGTACAGAATGCCGATATTGATGTCGGCGATGACAAACGGTCTGACGGTGATGCCGCCGACCTCAAACGTCTGATTGGGGCCCCAGGGAATGACGGCAAATCCGATGAATGCGGGAATGAGACATAGTATCGGGGCCATGGTGAACAGGAACTTGTTGGCCCCGGCGGGGATTATGTCTTCTTTAAAGAAGAGTTTGATGGCATCCGCAAACGGCTGAAGAATGCCGTAGGGCCCCACTTCCATCGGACCCATGCGGTCCTGCATCCAACCGAGGACTTTTCGCTCCGCAAGGGTGAGGATGAGCACGGTGATGACCACGACGCCCATGACTGCGGCGATCTGGGTCAGGGAGATAGCGAGACGCAATCCGAATTCAGTCACGATAGGACTCCTCGATTAGCACAGTGATCCGTGTTGAACGAGCGTCATCACGCCACCTTCATCATGGACACCGTCGCCGTCCGGAACGACGGCACATGGGTGATCGGATCGATAGCGCATTCAAATAGTTGGACGGCCGCTTGACCAAAGTGATACGGGAACCATGCCGTTCCTTGTGGGACCCGTTCCATAATTTTGACCTCGGTTGTCATTTCTCCGGATGTGCTGGAGAGGCGGACACGATCGCCGTCCGACAAGGCAAAGCGTGCGGCGTCAGATGGACTGATACGGAGCCGACCGCTTCCTTCGACTTGTAACAATCCCTTTGATCGTGTGGATAATTTTCCAGAATGGAACAGACTCTGTGTCAATTCTAGTCGTAGGGTTCCATCCGGTCTGGACGCGCGTGAGATCGGCTGGTACCTCGTTGCGAGGTCACACTGATATCCATCGGTAAGATAGCGGTCCACGGTCGAGCGATCCACTTTGGGCGGCAACGGTGTGGGCCCCAGCGAGCTATAGCCAGGAATGAGGCTCCGAATTTCCTTCAGGATTTCCTTGCTCTCGGCATACTCCATGGGTGAGTTCAATAAGATAGAAAGCGCGGAAAAGATCTCCCAGTCTGGGCGACTTTCTCCGACGGGCTCGATCGACGGACGAACAGCCTGCACATGTCCCTCGGTATTGGTAAACGTTCCATGTTTTTCCAGAGAACTCGCGGCCGGCAATACGACATGGGCCAAGGCGGCCGTCTCCGTTAAAAATAGCTCCTGGCATACCAAGAGATCAAGATTGCGCAGCGAGGTCTCGGCATGGATCGCCGCAGGGAGGCTTCCGACTGGATTCTCTCCGACGATGAACATGGCTTTGAGAGATCCCGCACGGGCTCGTTCCAACATCTCGATGAGGGACGCGCCTTTGTCAGTTGGGAGTTCGCTTTTCCATTGTTTCGCGATCCTCTCGCGCTCTGTGCCGCTGGTGATGGGCTGTGCTCCGGGAAGAAATTCGGTGACGGTTCCCATTTCGACCGCGCCCTGGTCGTTATTTTCTTCGGCGAGCGGGGCAAAGCCACAGCCAGGCTCATCCAACTTCCCTGTCAGAAGAAGGAGATCGAGGAGGGTCAAACACCCACTGTAGCCCTGTTCGCTTCGCAACAGGAGCTGCCCGGCCACGATCACGACCCGGCGCGCTCCTGCCGCCGCTTTGGCTGCCCTCACAAACGCCTCCGGCTCGATCCCGGTGGCTGCCTGGAGCTCCTGCCACGAGATCTGTTGTAGTGCGCTCGTCATGGCGTTGAAATACGTCGGATGTCGTTGTGCGAGGTCCGGTTGTGTCAAATTCTGTTCGAGGACGGCCTTCACCAGACCGACGATCGCATGGTGCGTGTCGCTGGTCGGAATACGGAAATGATGGTGTGAGAGATTGGCGATGTTGCTCATGGTGTCGACGACGGGCTCCAATGATTCGATCGTAATCAGTGTCGCCTGGCGTTTCTTCACCGCTTCTTTCACTTTGAGGCCTGTGATGGGATTCGTCTCGGTAATATTCGTCCCGACGAGGATCAGAACATCCGCGTCCAGGATGTCGTCGAAGGTGACGGTCCACCGATGTGTCCCCTGCACCAGTCGCATGGCCTGCAGGCCGTTGACATGGCCATACCGCGCGCTGCTGTCGATATGGTTGGTGCCAACAGCTACGCGAAGAAATTTCTGAAACAGATACAATTCTTCATTAGTGCAACGGCCCGAGATCAAACCTCCGATGCTCTGGCCTCCATACGCGGCTTGAATCTCGCCGACACGGCCGGCGACGTATTCCAGAGCTTCTTCCCAGGTCGTTTGCACAAGCCTGCCATCGCGCCGAATCAGCGGATGGGTCAGGCGATGTGGATTGCTAGCCGCATGGAATCCAAAAAACCCCCGGGCGCACAGGTCGCCGTTGTTGCGTCCCGCTCCATGCGCGGAGTTCACTTCAATAAGCTCCTGCCCCTTGGTCTGCACCGTGATCTGGCACCCGTCTCCGCAGTAACCGCAGATAGTTTCGGCTCGTTTCAACATCCACGGACGGTACTCGTACATGGACAGCCGGCTGGTAATCGCGCCGACCGGACAGATCTGAACGCAGCCGCCGCAGAACTCACAATCGAGTGGGTGAGAGCCGAAGTGCTTGATTTCCGTCATGGTCCCGCGACCGACCGGTGCCAAGGCCTTGACGTCCATGACTTCATCGCAGTATCGGACGCAGCGGAGGCACTGCACGCAGCGATTCATCTGTGTTTCGATGAGCGGGCTGAAATACTCCTTTTGGAAGATGCGCTTGGTTTCCACGAACCGGCTGGTGGCGGTGTACTGGTGCGAAAAGTCTTGAAGGTCGCACTTCCCCCCTTGATCGCAGACCGGACAGTCCAGCGGATGATTGGCAAGGATAAACTCGAGCACTGATTTATGGGCGTCGTTGACCACCGTGGTGGCGGTGCGTATGTTCATCCCTTCGTCTGCCGGTGTGCTGCAGGCCGTTTGAAGCTTAGGCATCTTTTCGATTTCAACCAGGCACATACGACAATTGGCGTCTGGTTTGAGTTTCGGGTGGTAGCAGAAATGCGGAATCATGACGCCGACGCGACGCGCCGCCTCGATCACCAATGTCCCTTTGGGGACATGGACCGTCATGCCGTCGATCGTGATACGAACCATCGGTTGTGTGGTCTCAGACATAGTCGAACTTTGCTATCTGATGATCTGTCGATCTGTTGATCTGAGGATTTGAGGGATGTCTTCCATTTAACAGATCATCAGAGTGACAGATTCCCATCAAGGTCTTCCTACCGGTTCAGGTCTGATCAGGTTCGCGGCTGCTGCTTCATTGATGAGGTCGACGTATTCCTGCCGCCAATGCTTCAGCGTGCTTTGGATCGGAGCGACTTCCGCGTCACCGAAGGCACAGACCGTGCGGCCTGCGATGTTTTTGCATAGATCCAACAAGGTTTCAAGATCCTCCATCCGGCCACGTTTCGCCAAAATTCTGCGCATGGTCTGTACGAGCCAGGCACTGCCTTCCCGGCAGGGACTGCATTTCCCACAGGACTCATGGTAGAAAAATTCCATCAACCGAAGCGCAGCCCAGACCATGCTGGTGCCTTCCTCCATCACCGTCACGCCGCCTGATCCCAACATCGATCCCGCCGCCGCAACGTGCTCAAAATCCAGTTTCACGTCGAGATGGGCCGGCGTCAGAAAAGGCGCCGACGCTCCACCGGGAATAAAGGCTTTCATCGGCTTGTCGGATCGCATGCCACCGGCATACTCGTACACCAATTCGCGGACTGTCATGCCCATCGGAACTTCATAATTGCCCGGTCGTTTCACATGCCCGCTGACACAGAAGACCCTGGTGCCGGTGCTCTTCGGCGGTGAACCGATCGCCGCAAACCATTCGGGGCCTCGGGTGATGATGTGGGGGAGGTTCGCCAGCGTCTCGACGTTATTGACTACGGTCGGCTTATTGTAGAGCCCATGCGTGGCTGGAAACGGCGGTTTAATGCGAGGGAGTCCGCGTTTGCCTTCGAGTGATTCCAAGAGGGCCGTTTCCTCGCCGCAGATATAGGCTCCCGCTCCCCGATGCACCCACACGTCTACGTTGATACCTGTGCCCAGGATATTCTTCCCGATATATCCGGCGACTCTCGCTTCGCCGATGGCCCGTTCCAAGATCTTCGAGCCCAGGACCATTTCTCCGCGGATATAGATGTAGGCGGTTTCTGAACCGATGGCATAGCAGGCCAACACAATGCCTTCCAAGACTTGATGAGGGTCCCGCTCCATCAGCTGTCGATCCTTGAAGGTGCCGGGCTCGCTCTCGTCGGCGTTGCAGCACAAATACCGGGGACCCTGATAGTCTTTCGGCAGAAATCCCCATTTCACACCGGTCGGGAAGCCTGCACCACCTCGGCCGCGCAGGCCTGATTTTCTGACTATTGTCGTCACGTCTGCCGGGGCGATCTTCCCCAGTGTATTGCGCAAGGCTTGGTAGCCTCCGGTCTTCTCATAGTCTGTCAGCGACCCGGTATAGCCGGGTTGCATCATGTTCTTCAGGAGAATGAGTTCGTGTTTGGGCATCTTACACCGACTCGTAAGGTGTGAAGGGTGAGGGGTAAGGGGTTGCTGACATGAGTCTGCAATCAATGAATATCCACTCACTCTTCATTGCTCACCCTTTACCGATCACAGGTTCTGGCCACATGAACGGCCCGCTCTTCAGTGGACTGGTTCCGGTCGATCGCAGATCAGCCAAAATGTGGTCCAGTTTATTCTCGGTCAGCTGCTCGTAGTAGTCTTCGTTGATCTGCATCATAGGCCCGGTCCCGCAGGCGGCCAAACATTCCACCACGCTGAGGCTGAACAGTCCGTCCGCCGTCGATTCCCCCGGGGCGATCCCCAGCTTCACTTTGATCCATTCGATCACCGTATCCGAGCCGACGAGGGCGCACATGAGGGATTTGCACACCTGAATATGGAATTTGCCCACCGGCTTCAGGTTAAACATCGTGTAAAAAGTGATCGTTTCATAGACCTGTGGAGGGGTTAGCCTGAGCAGATGCGCGATCTCTTGCATGGTCGATTCGGTCACATAGCCCTGGTCACGCTGCGCGACGTAGAGAAGTGGGATCAACGCGGAGCGCATAACCGGATAGCGTGACAGGATGTCCGCGATCTCGTCTTTATATTTCTCTAAGAACGTCATGCTTCCACAGTCCTGGTGCTGATACATACGCAAGGGGCCAGCTGACAAGCTCCGGATATCAGCCGCTCGTGTCTCACCGATCACACTCCCCCATGACCACATCATAGGTCCCGAAAATTGTGATGATGTCGGAAATCAAATAGCCACGCGCCATATGGTCAAATGCCCCCATGTGGATGAAGGACGGTGAGCGGATTTTCAGTCGATAGGGACGGGGGCTCCCGTCGCTGATGATGAAAAATCCTAGTTCACCTTTTGGCGCTTCGGTCGCGCAATAGGTTTCCCCCTTCGGCGGCTTGAACCCTTGTGTAAAGATGATGAAATGGTGAATCAAACTTTCCATATCGCGCATCACTTGCAGCTTCGGCGGTGGAATGTATTGCGGTATATCGGCGATGATCGGTCCAGCCGGCATCTGGTCGAGACATTGTGAGATGATCCGTGCGCTCTGACGCATCTCTTCGACACGAATCCAATAACGATCGTAGGTGTCGCCGTTTTTCCCGACCGGCACGTCCCAGTCCACTTTATGATAGACCCCGTAGGGTTCGAGTTTACGCACATCGTAGGACACGCCGGATCCCCGCAAGGTAGGACCGGTCAGTCCGAAATTGATCGCATCTTCCCCTGAGATCACCGCGACATGTTTCGTTCGTCCCAGCCAAATCCGATTGCTCGCGAGCAGCGAATCGTACTCATCCACCTTCTGGGGGAAGGTCTCCAAGAACTCCTTCAGGCGGGTCACTAATTCCGGAGTGAAGTCGCTATCCACGCCGCCGATCCGATAATAATTCAAAGTCAGCCTGGCACCACACAGCCGTTCGAACATGTCGAGCAAGGTTTCCCGCTCGCGAAACGTCCAGAAGAAGACCGTCATGGCTCCGATATCCAGGGCCTGGGCGCCCAACCAGAACAGATGTCCCAAAATGCGCTGCATCTCCGCGACAATGGTGCGGATGTACTCCGCTCGTTCAGGCACGGTGATATCGAGGAGTTTCTCAACGGCCCGGACATAGGCGTAGTTATTCGCCATCGCGCAGACATAGTCGAGGCGGTCGGTATGAGGGATGATCTGCATGTAGGCCAGACCTTCGGCCAGTTTTTCCACTCCCCGATGGAGGTACCCCAGATCCGGTGTCGCTTTGACGATCCGTTCTCCATCCAATTCCAGAACGACCCGCACGACTCCATGTGTGCTTGGATGTTGCGGGCCCATATTCAACAACAGTTCTTCCCGCCGATTGGATGACGACGCATTCGGTTCTAACAGGAACAACTTCCGCTCAGCTTCGGAGACTTCGCTTTCAACCTGCTCGACCGGTGGTTCATCGAGGCGCGGGATAAAGTCGAACTGACTGCGCCAGCCGCGGCCTTCCGTGGGGAAATCCTTCCGTAACGGATACCCTTCCGCATAGTCTTCCGGCAGGAGGATGCGGCGTAGGTCCGGGTGGCCTACAAACCGGATTCCCATCATGTCGTACACTTCCCGTTCCAAGAACGTCGCGCCGCGCCAGACGCTCGTCACAGAATCCAGTGATGGGTTGTCTTCGGTGACCCGTGCTTTCAGGCGGATTCGTTTGCCGTGTGGGAGCGATAATAAGAGATAGATGACTTCAAACCGCTGCTGATCGGCTGGGTAGTCGGCGGAGCAGATATCAGTGATGTGGTCAAAATAAGCCTCGGGATCGTCGTGCAAAAAACGAGCGACCTCCAAGATCCTGGGCGCCGCGACATGCACGGTTACTTCCGATCGAGCCGTGTCGACATCGACGGAGAGCACCGCCTCCGGGAACTTTTTGAGTAAGGTTTCAGTGAGGGATTGCATGGTTTCTTCGGTCGTAACGTGTGAAAGCTGGAAAGTCTACACGGTGGCGGTCTCCCCAAAGTGGACCAAACTTTCACGCGTTAGACCGTTTCCACTGTACACCGTGTATCCTTTTACACACTCATTTCACGAACACCTTCTCGCGCTGAATCTTCTCCTGTAACTTTAATAGTCCATCCAGCAAGGCCTCCGGTCTCGGTGGGCACCCCGGTACATAGACGTCAACCGGTATGATTTGATCCACACCCTGCACGACGGCGTAGCTGTTGTAATGATTGCCCGAGGTCGCGCACGAACCCATGCAGATGACGTATCGGGGTTCGGGCATTTGGTCGTAAATCCGGCGAATAACCGGGGCCATTTTGCGCGAGACCGTTCCTGCGACGATCATGAGATCCGATTGCCTGGGCGACGCACGAAAGACGCCGGCGCCGAAGCGGTCAAGGTCGTATCGGGAGGAGACGCTCGCGATCATCTCGATGGCGCAGCAAGCCAGTCCGAACGTCATGGGCCACAGCGCCGACTTCCGGGCCCAGTTGACGACCGCGTCCAGATTCGTTGTTATGATGTTCGCGTCAAACTGGCGCTCTAACAGACTCACGTGTTCTTACGCCCTTTCCCAGATGAAGGGTGGTGGAGATACCCTTCACTGCGTGCCTCCATCGAGTACCGCCCGTTATCTATCTTCAAGAGATCCTGAGTGCGCGGTGGGCGAGCAAGCAAGCAAGAACGGCAGGCCCACCTCCCGTCAATCCCACTCCAACGCCCCTTTTTTCCATGCATACCAGAACCCCACCACCAGAATGGCGATGAACAGGATCATCTCCACTAATCCAACCAGCCCAAGACTGGTGAATGCAACAGCCCAGGGAAACATAAAGACGATCTCAATATCGAAGATCACAAACAGCATCGCGATGATGTAATAGCGCATCGGAAACTGTACGCGGGCGTCCTGAAACAGCGGGCTTCCGCTCTCGTAGGGGGCCAACTTTGCCCGATAGGGTTGATTCGGACGGACGAACCAGCCGAGCAAGAGCGACAGCGTTCCCAGGGCGATGCCCACGCCGATGAAAAGGAGGATCGGGATATAGTTTCCCGGAACGGCTGTGTCGCCCATCCAGACCTCAGAACACGTTGCGGAGCGTTGGTGATGCCGTCATGCGTAGTTCCTCAAGCGGCAGATTGCG
>JANPKE010000097.1:0-2524 GCA_031425875.1 Nitrospirota bacterium | reverse complement strand
ACTGCTCTTCAAAGATCGAGTGATTCTCATCGACGTTCCCTATCACCTGACCAGGTGAACGTGAACAGCAAAAAGTGCAAAGTGAAAAGTGAAAAGTTTGAGAGCCGCCTCTTCCCTCCCCTCCTTGCCAACTTTTTAGCTTTTGCACTTGTCTCTAGTTTTTTGACCGAGCAGTCATTCGCCTTCACCATCACAACCCCGGCAGCAGGGTCCACCCTGACTGCGGGAAGCACCGTGATCGTGCGTGTCGATCCTGAGAAGGACACCGGTATCGTGAAGGTCCGCTACTATTGGTACGGCGAACAAGACGATACCCTGGTGGAACAAGATGATTCGACGGCCACCGGTTCGATCATCGCCCCAGTGGCGCTGATTGGATCAGCTGACCAGAGCCCACCCTTTGGCGGCCCACTCAAAGTTCCGCAAGATCGCATTGGACCGATACGTCTTCTGGCGGTGGCCGAAATCTCTCGTGGACGATTAGGGCCCAGATCTGTCTTCGATGAAGTGATCGTGACGGTGGAACCCTCTGCCGCCCTGACCACGATCGATTTTGAGACGGAGAAACCTTTGCAATTGGGCCGAGCAGGACAATCATCCGCCTTCGGCCATGTCGATTCACTGGGTAAGGTCTTCGAGCTTCCCGTTATCGCCGACTTTGCCGACGGCATCACCCGACGCATCAGCACACCAGCCAGCGGGACGAACTATGAGTCTTCAAATCCAAAAGTCATCAAAGTCCTACCCGTCGGCTTGCTTCAGATCATCGGCAACGGCAAAGCCACCATCACCGTGACCAATCGTGGCAAACAAGCCATACTTGATGTCGACGTGAATGTGAACGAGGAGCCGAACGAACCACCGGTTGCCGATGCCGGAGCGAACAAGTCCGTCAAGGCAGGATCCAGAGTGAAACTGAGTGGACTCAAGAGCCGTGATCCAGAAGGCGAAGCACTCTACTACAGCTGGGACCAAGTGCGCGGCAGCAAAGTCTCGCTGCTCGACACCAACAATTCCGAAGCCTCCTTCCTGGCACCAGCTGTTTCAGAGCCACGAACGTATCGATTTAAATTACGCGTGACAGATAGGAGAGGTGCAGACAGTTTGCCGGCGTTTGTGGATGTGACGGTGGAACCGTAATGGGATGAAACTCTACAGGCTCAAGCGTGGCCGCTACGCTCCCTGCTTTCCCTTGCCTTTTGCAACCACGGCGACCACCTGAAACAGCTTCTCGACTCGGGCCTTGTATTGATTCATGAATTGCTCCGTCCACATCTTGTTGTATTCGATGGCTGCACTCTTCTTCATGCCTGCATCTTTTTCACCGACAGGAGAGGAATAGTGCGCAATGAGGCGATCCAGTTCGTCTTCACCGAAACTTCTCGAATAGGCTTGCTTCAAATGGTCGTGGAGGGACTCAACCTGCCCGATTGATTTTCTGATGTCCTGCAAGAATGCGTCGAGAAGCCGTTCGATTTCCTTCATTTTTTCAACTGTCAGATTGGAATAAGTGCTCCCGATAGACTTTCTTATTTGTTGCTCATATTCGCTCACATATTTCTGGGTCAGCGCGTCATATTCCGCCTCGAGCTCCGAGACTCGAATCAGTGTCAGCAGCTTCTCGACCTTGATGGTTTTTGCGTTCTCAAGGGCAGCCGTTTCATCCACAGCCATCAGACCTGAACCGATCGTCACGAGACACCACCACACCACGAGAACAGCTTTCGCATCATGCGTGACCTTGAATTGACGCATAGTCCTCACCTCTTACCGTCGAGTCTACATCGTACAGACCGATCGTCAAGGAATATAGAATGTTCGATCGTCAGGCTTCGCTCAACGCTCCGAGTATAGGTTCCACGGGCGTAGGGAAGTTCGGTGAGGCGATTGTCGGTTACTTTCGCTTACCGGTTTGAGACCGCAGCCAGCTTGTCAGTTCCCTTTTCCTAGCTCGCCTGCGGCAACTTTTAGTATCACGGCTTCAAGCATCTGCGGAGCCATGGTCAACTCAACGTCATTCGCGGACAAGAAGGCCAAGCCCGACATAACCGCCGCCCGCTTGTTGCCGTCCACAAAGGGATGATTCTGGGCGATGTGAAACACATAGGCCGCCGCCATCGCGGCGAAATCTTCATGAAGATACGCACCACCAAACTGTTGACGGGGCATCGCGACGGCCGCGTCCAACAAGCCATGATCTCTCACTCCGTGGGAGCCGCCGTCAATGTCAATGGTATCGCTGTGGAGCAACAGGACGTCGTCCACGCTGAGAAAGATGGTGTCCTGCACAGATCAATCCGCCAAGCGCTTTAGCATCGGCCCATACCGCTTACGCAGATCCCTGATGATCGTTTTCATCCGTTCAGGCCCCACACCGACATTGGCCGGTGTGACAACGAGCGCGTTCCCGCTCACTGTGACTTGTAAGGGAGTCTCTTCTGTAATCCCGAGCGCCTGCATCACCGGCTTTTCGATGATCAGCGCCGCGCTGTTCCCGTGTTTCTGCAATTTCTTGATCATGTGT
>JANPKE010000096.1:0-2283 GCA_031425875.1 Nitrospirota bacterium | reverse complement strand
GCCTTCAGAACCTCCATGCCATCAATCTTCGGCATCCGCAAATCGGTGATGACCAGATCAAAGATTTCTTTAGTCAGAAGCTCGATGGCTTCCTCGCCGTCCATGGCGCTGGTGACGGCATACCCAGCCCGCTTGAGCATAATGCTCAATACGTCACGCAAGCTTGGTTCGTCATCAACGACTAGGATCTTTTCCACGGTTCTCTACCTTCGTGCCAGAGTCGCACTCCTGAATCCGCCGTACGGGGCAAGCAGACGCCAAATCGTGCCCCCTGCCCTTCCTGACTGTCCACTTTGATCCAGCCTCCGTGAAGATCGACGATACGATGGACTGCCGCCAACCCCAACCCAGAGCCTCGCCTTTTGGTGGTAAAGAACGGGAGAAATATTTTGCCGAGATTGTTCTTCGGGATGCCTTCTCCAGTATCATGAAATGAGATCTCTACCACCTCAGCTTTTCGCCCGCCGACATCGACCTTTCTCCCTCCCGTCGCGATCGTCAGTTGCCCACCGTTCGGCATGGCATCGAAGGCATTTACCGCCAGATTCCAGAACACTTGCTTCATTTGATCCTGATCCACTTGCGCGGGCAATGCCCCGGTGCACGGTGCCGCCGCGATGGTGATATTGGTTCTGCTTCGTGCTTCATGTTGTACCAGATCAAGAGTCTCAGCAAGGACTTTGTTTAAATCGTACTCTGCCAAATTTAGCGCTGGCGGCCTGGCATACTGAAGAAACTCTGTGATGATCGTATCCAACCGTGTCGCTTCCCGAACCGCAATTTCCATCAGGCGTTGGCTGGTTTCATCGGCCAGGAGATCCTTTCGTAGCATTTGCATCGCTCCAGCTAGTGCACCCAAGGGATTCCTAATTTCGTGGGCCATCCCCGCCGACATCTCCCCGAGGCTGGCCAACCACTCCTTCCGCTGCATTTCTTCTTCGAGATCACGGATCTGAGTGAGATCTTTGAACACGCCAACCAGTCCCGTTTGTTCTCCACGCTCGTGCAAAGGCGCGAGCGTCATGCCGAGAATCAACCGATTGCCATCGGACCGTTTACACTCCACTTCGAACCGCATGTTGGAAAACACATTTTGCACGAGATCGTCATCGTGCTGATTGGGATGCCAGTTAAAGACATCCCGCCAGGGACGTCCCTGTACTTGCTCAAAGCTGTAGCCCGTAGCTTCCTGCGCCGCTGGATTGAAGGAAGTAATCCGACCCTTCTCTTCGGTTGTAAAGACGCCGCTGCTGATACTGTGAACGATATTCTCATGGAATGCTTGAAGGCGGCTCAGTCCCTGTTCTTTTTCACGAAGCGATTGATCTACTAACCGAAGCTGATCCGCAAGGGCGCCGCTTAAGAAGCCGACGACGAGGAACGCCAGACCGTAGACGCCGAACGCATGAAGTGTTTCAGCGGCACTGAGGTCAGCATGGGGCAACCATCCCCAGACTTCAGCAAGGCCGTAGAGCTGCACATTGGTCAGAATCCCAAACAGGATGATGCAGAGGCTGGCCGTCAAGAGACCCACTCGGCGACGGGGAACCAAACTTGCCACCGTCACACTGATCACATAGAGCACCGCGAACGGGCTTTCGATTCCGCCCGTCCTGGCAATCAAGACCGTCTCGAGTAAAAAGTCGACGGTGATCTGAGCCCAGGCAAATTGTATAAGAGCGTGAGGAGTAGTCAGCAGCCGGAACAGGAACGTGTAGAGGATCGTGACCGCATAGGTGAAGATGATCAGAGCATAGAACGTTTCAACCCGTTCGCCCTTGGTGACCTGAAATGCAAGGGAAAGCCCTAACAGCACGGTGACGATAACGACTCGCCACCCCATTAACCTGTAGATTCGTGCTTTAATATCGCTCATGGGCCCACACGCCGTCATGACGTGATTAGACCTATCCTTACGTTCATTGAGAAATGTGGCGCCGAGATGACATCACGGTAGGGTCTATTCAGATCCTAACGACCAGAGTCAGCCGTCTCCAATGGATATATTCCTGCGAAACAAGCGCATCCGTTTTTAGGAGCTGATTGCATTGGCCATTGTGAAGATAGGCAGATACATCGCCACCACGATGAATCCGATGAGGACTCCAAGGAAAACCATCATCATCGGTTCCAGCAATGCGGTCAGTGAGGCAACCGCCTGATCCACCTCGTCCTCGTAAAAATCTGCAATTTTCCCTAGCATGGCGTCGAGCGCACCCGTTGATTCGCCGACCGAGATCATGTGAGTCACCATCTTCGGGAATACCTGACTTTTCGCGAGAG
>JANPKE010000095.1:0-2268 GCA_031425875.1 Nitrospirota bacterium | reverse complement strand
TCGACAAGTTGAAGTACTTGGCCGTGGTGGACCTCATCGCGCAGCGGACGGAGGTGGTCAATCGACTAATCCGTTATCCCTTCATCGCCCTCTTGATCATGATTGCCGCGCGCAACGAATATTTCGACATCTGGAATTATCCGCTGCTACTCTTGCTCTCCTGGTCGGTGAATGTGCTGGTGGCCCTCCTCGGCGCCTTCCTCCTCTATCAATCGGCCAGCCGGGCAAAAGCGGCGATGCTGGCCGGGCTCAACCGGCAAATCGTCCAGACCTTGGGCATCGGGAAGGATCACGATGTCCGAGTGAAACAGATCCAGCACGTCATCAGTGAAGTGGAAGATAACGAACAGGGCGCCTTTGTGCCGCTCTATCAGCAGCCGGTCGTCGAATCATCTCTGTATGGTTTGGTGGCGCTGCTGCAATATCTGTATCTCAGTTAGGGGGCTGAATGCGTGAAGTGTCATTCGGTGGATTGAAGGTCAGGCTCACCGGCGGAGCAGACGGGCAGGGCGGTGGTGATGGCCCAGTCGTCATGCTGCTCCACGGATTCGGCGCACCGGGAGACGATCTGGTGCCGCTGGCGGATGTGATCGATGTTCCGGCCAAGACCCGCTGGCTCTTTCCGGAAGCGCCGCTTTCGCTCAACATGGGGTTCGGCGATTCGCGCGCCTGGTGGATCATCGACTTCGCGCGTATCCAGGAAGATCGCGCCGCTGGTCGCATTCGTGACTTATCCATTGAGGTTCCCCAGGGTCTGGTTCTGGCGCGTGAACGCATGGTGACGTTTCTCAAAGAACTTCCACGGCAGCTACCAATCGACTATAAGAAGACCGTCATCGGGGGGTTTTCACAGGGAGCGATGCTCACCTGCGATGCGGTGTTGCAGACCGACTATCCATTTGCTGGCCTGGTTCAACTCTCCGGTAACCTCTTGGCGCAGGCGGTCTGGGGGGCTCTTATGCCGAGACGTAAAGGCCTGCCGGTCTTCCAAAGTCACGGTACGCAAGACGACGTTCTTCCGAACATCGGGGCCGAGCGTCTCCGTGATGCGCTGACACAAGCGGGCCTCGCCGTGGAGTGGCACAGCTTCCGTGGCGGGCATGCGATTCCGGAGGCGGTGTTGCGGCGACTGGGGCCGTTCATCACAAAGAGATTCGGAGGATGAACATGCAGCCTTTCGAGCTGATCGGTGCAGACGGGAAACGGATCAAAGGTGATCGTGCTGATGGGGCGACCCGGCAGATCCTCTTCATCACCGGCTTTCTGTCCAAGCGCTGGGGCAACAAGAGTAAGGCGCTGGCGCAATGGTGTCAGGAGAAGGGGTGGGGGTTCTGTTGTTACGACGTGCGAGGGTTCGGTGATTCAGAAGGTCAGTTCACCGATTACACGCTCTCCAATTGGATTGCCGATGCACGCACCGTCCTGAAATCTATTGAGGCTGGACCACCCGTCACTATCGTGGGCAATTCGCTCGGCAGTTGGATCGCCTGGTTGGTCGCGCAGGAATTCTCAGTTGTAGAAGAACTGATTTTGATCGCGCCGGCGTTCAACATGATGGGTGAACGGGCTAAGACCATTTCCGAAGACCGGCTCCACGATTGGCATACTGCCGGATGGATGCCGTGGGACGATGACCCGGTCCATAGGGATTGGCCTTTGTCCTGGAAGTGGGTGGAGGAGAGCGAACAGTATTGGGCCAAGACATGTGACATCACCCGTCACGTCAAGACGACGATTCTTCATGGACAGGACGATATGGTCATTTCCCCGGACGGCAGTCGCCAGTTTGCTCATGAGCTCTTGCGTCGAGCTCCGGC
This sequence comes from Nitrospirota bacterium, assembly GCA_031425875.1. Classification (GTDB taxonomy): domain Bacteria; phylum Nitrospirota; class Nitrospiria; order Nitrospirales; family Nitrospiraceae; genus Nitrospira_D. Next base: position 451 of record JANPKE010000095.1, on the reverse strand, counting down.
GTTTCCACTCGATCTACGCCTCATCCCGGGCGATCATCGGTTGAGCAGTCCTGAACATCTGGATGTATTTCAGCGATTAGTACAAAGGAGTGATAGATGCTGACGTTAATTCATAAAGAATGCGGCGGTCCGGCGCTGGACGAATCACCAGTGGGTGAAGTCTGCGCCATTCCCGTGGATCGATTTCCCTTCCCTTGCTTCACCTGCCTCGAAGAAATCGTGGATGAGTCCGAAGTGCGGTTGTCGGAAGAGTTGGGGATCTAGACCGTACTCGAGCTGGTGTGGTTATTAGGCAGCCTGGAGCACAAACTCGACCTTGACGGCCTCAAATGGGAACTCAACTCCGCCTCCTTGGGCGCGGATAAGCAGCCCGGCCGAAAGGAGGGCTGTGATATCACCATGAACGGCTTTCACATCACGGCGCACTCGACGGGCAGCCTCGCGAATAGAA
>JANPKE010000094.1:0-1832 GCA_031425875.1 Nitrospirota bacterium | reverse complement strand
AGCTTGTACCCACGCACGGCTGCGACCAAGGCCAGTCCGATACCTGTGTTTCCGCTGGTCGGCTCAACGATGGTTCCGCCAGGCTTGAGTGTTCCTTGACGTTCCGCCTCATTGATCATGTTGAGGCAGATTCGATCCTTGACACTGCCGCCGGGGTTAAAAAACTCAACCTTCCCGTAAATCGTCGCAGAACCGGACTTTGACAGGCGGTTCAACCGGACAAGCGGGGTCTTGCCGATCAGCTCAGTAATGTCTTTATGCAACGTGGTGCTCACCGACCCCCTCCCATATAAAAGAGGAACTCCACGTGATCTCCTTCGTTGAGGTGGGTCGTGGCAAGGTGGTCACGATCCAACACCTTGTCGTTGACCTCGACGGCGACCATCTGCGGCTCGATGTTTTTTGTCTTGAGCAAATCGAGGACGGTTCCGTTCTGGACCTCCTCAGGCTTTCCATTGATCTTGACCTGCACGGATTCTCCCAAGTTGGCTTAGAGATTAAAGAATTTTGAAGCTAGCAAAGGCATGCGCTGCTTGTCAAGGCTACGTCATCCACCTTGAGAGACACAAATGCTGAATAGGATTCATGTTCAACTTTATTTGGTGAGAAGGGGAGAGATTCTCGGAAGGGGGTTGCTTGACTTTGATCCGACTCGTCGCCACTATGCCGCCTGCAAGTTATGTGGAAAAAGAACTTCCTCTTTCGCGCGGCTGAATCGACTCCGCTCACCGAGTCCGAAAATGAGCTCTTCCATGATACTGAGCCAGCACTGGACAGTGCAGGTCTGGTTCTGGACAAGTTTCTCTCGGTGTGGGTACAGGGCGAAGGGACGGAAGAGAAGCCGTCGATCTTTACGAGTCTGTATGTCCGCACCGCGATGTTGGATGTGAAGAAGCGCGTCAGTCTCCTTCAGCCGCTTCAAGGGCGGACTCATCAGATCAAGCAACTACTCACACGGGAGCAGAAACAGTTTCTCCGACAGTGGCTTCAGGTGCATGCTCCGCAGGCCTGGGAGTCGTCAGACGACCAATTCCGCGACCTCTTCGAACTGGAATGATCCGGCCTTCGCCGTTCCACTCATCCATGCGGTGCTGCCGAGGAGGCATCCTCTGGCTGCTTGCCGCAGTTCTGCTTGGACCAAGCTGGGCGGCCTCAGCCGCATCGATCGAAGTCTGGTATGGCCCGGAGGATAGGCCGCTCGAACATCTCATACAGATGTATGACCGTGCTAAACGATACATTTTTGTGGCCGTGTACGGCGTCACGTCGCCGCTCACGGTGAAAGCGCTGGTTGAGGCGAAAAGGCGTGGTGTAGATGTTCGTCTCCTCACCGATCGGGAACGTCTCAACGATCCGAAGCAACGAACAGCGCTCTCGGCGTTGCGCGAAGCCGGGATTCCGATCAAGATTAATCAACATGACGGCCTCATGCATTTGAAACAGGCGGTGATCGACGACGAGATCAATACCACGGGGTCCATGAATCAGACGACCAGTGGAAATCGCTACAATGATGAGCGGTTGGATATCATCAGGGACCATGCGATTACGGTCAAAGCACGGGAAAAGTTTCTTTCGCTCTGGAAAGATCACGAGCGATTCCAGGAGTGGAAATAGCAGGAATGTTGAGGGTAAGGTGGTCATGCATCTCCATGGGTGAGAATAGCTGAGGAATAATGGTCGAAGAAACCGACATTGCCGTCGTTGGGGCCGGTGGAGGCGGGGCTGTGCTGGCCCTTGCACTGGCCCAGAAGGGGATCAACACGATCGTCTTCGAGCAGGCACCAGGACCACCGAAAGGATTGCGTGGAGAGATCTTGCAGCCAAACGGG
>JANPKE010000093.1:0-2591 GCA_031425875.1 Nitrospirota bacterium | reverse complement strand
TGCGCGATATGCAGACGGGGTCTGTCTGGTCGGCCGGGTATCAGCCCACTGGCGTCGAGGCCGACGACTATGAGGTGTCATTTACCGAAGAACGAGCCGAAATTGTCCGGCGGGATGGCGACTGGAACACGACGCTCGAGGTCGTGGTGTCGTCTGAGGATGATGCCGAAGTGCGGCGCATCTCCGTGACCAATCTGGGAACCAGCGCGCGCGAGCTACAAGTGACTTCCTATGCCGAGCTGTCTCTGGCTCCACAGGCCGCCGATGTAGCCCATCCGGCTTTTGGAAATCTGTTCGTGCAAACGGAATTTGTGCCGGAGGTTGGCGCGGTACTCGCCACGCGTCGCAGGCGGTCGGATGATGAAACGACGGTGTGGGTGGCCCAGGTGGTGGTGGTCGAAGGAGACACCGTGGGCTCCCTTCAATATGAAACGGATCGCGCCCGATTTCTCGGACGAGGACACCATGTCCGCACGGCGGTCTCGATGATCGGTGGGCGGCCGCTCTCGAATACCGTGGGATCCGTGCTCGATCCGGTGATGAGCTTGCGCCGTACGGTGCGGGTGCCTGCAGGCGGGACTGTACGCCTGGTGTTTTCGACCCTTGTCGGCCCAGCCCGCGATCACGTGTTGGAGTTAGCCGACAAGTACAGCGACCCGAGAGTCTTTGAGCGTGCCCTGTCGCTGGCCTGGACGCAAGCGCGAGTGCAACTCCATCACCTCGGTATCGAGACAGATGAGGCCCAACTGTTCCAGCAACTAGCCAATGCCGTGCTGTATTCCGATGTCTCGCTGCGAACATCCGCTGAAGTGCTGAGCCAGAGCACGGTGGACCGTGCGGCGCTGTGGGCGCATGGTATCTCAGGCGATCTGCCTATCGTGTTGGCCTGCATCGACAGCGCGGATGATGTCGATATGGTCCGGCAATTGCTCCGAGCGCATGAATACTGGCGTATGAGGCAATTATCGACCGATGTGATCATCCTGAATGAGAAGGCCTCGTCGTATGAGCAGGGATTGCAAGGCTCGTTGGAAGGGCTTGTGCGGGGCAGCCGGCTGCGCCTCTGCCCGGATGCCGGCTGGGCGCGAGGTAGTATTTATCTCCTGCGAACCGACTTGCTCTCTGCGCAGGACCGAGTGCTGCTGCAGCAGGTCGCTCGGGTCGTTCTGCTCAGCCGGCGCGGGACGTTGGCGGAGCAGGTCAGTCGCTTACCGCGCAGGAGCCGTGTGACCTCGACGAACTCGTCTTCACCACGCCTGGGTAGACGCCTGGATGTGCTGGTGCCTGAGCGTGAACTTGAATTCTTTAATGGCTTGGGTGGCTTCGCAGACGATGGGCGCGAATATGTCACGATTCTCGGCGAAGGTCTTCGGACGCCACGCCCCTGGGTCAATGTGATCGCGAATCCGTCGTTTGGGTTCCTCGTGTCGGAATCCGGTTCCGGGTTTACCTGGTCATTGAACAGCCACGAGAATCAGCTGACGCCCTGGTCGAACGATCCGGTGTCAGATCCGCCAGGGGAGGCGCTCTATCTTCGCGATGACGATTCCGGAGAGGTCTGGAGCGTGACGGCGCTGCCGATTCGCGACGATCCGGCACCCTATGTTGCCTGTCACGGACAGGGCTATAGTCGCTTTCATCATGGTTCGCACGGTGTCTCGGCAGAATTGCTGCAATTTGTGCCGCCTGAAGATCCGATCAAGATCTCTCGATTGACGCTGCAGAATATGTCCGGCCGATCGAGACGCCTTTCAATCACGGCCTATGTTGAGTGGGTGCTCGGGAGTTCACGCAGTGAGTCTGCGCCCTACATTATCACCGAGATTGATCCGGGGACCGGGGCGCTGTTTGCGCGCAGCATGCTAGGTGGCGAGTTTGCCGGACGCGTTGCCTTTACCGATCTTGCCGGAACACAGACCTCATGGACCGGTGATCGCACGGAATTTCTTGGTCGTCACGGAACGTTCGAACGCCCCTTGGCGCTGAACTCAGGAGTGGAACTGTCCCGTAAGGTCGGCGCGGGTCTTGATCCTTGCGGGGCCCTTCAACGGTCGATTGAGTTGGAGGCAGGCCAACGCGCAGAAATCGTATGGTTTCTTGGTCAGACAGGGGGGTGTGAACAGGCTCGTCTCCTACTCGATCGCTATCGTGGGGCGGACGTGAACGTACTCTTGCGCGAGGTCACCAGTCGATGGGACGACCTTTTGGGTGGCGTCCAGGTCCATACGCCGGAGCGTACGACGGATATCCTCTTGAATCGATGGGTGCTCTATCAAACGCTGGTGTGCCGCGTCTGGGCACGGGCGGCGTTCTATCAGTTGAGCGGGGCCTATGGGTTTCGCGATCAACTTCAAGATGTCATGGCCCTGAGTGTGGCGGCACCCGATGTCACGCGCGAGCATTTGCTGCGGGCGGCCGCGCGGCAGTTTGTCGAGGGCGACGTCCAGCATTGGTGGCATCCTCCGTCCGGACGCGGTGTGCGGACACGCATTTCTGACGATCTACTCTGGTTGCCGTATGCGGTGATCCAGTTTCTTGAAGTGACCGGCGATATGACTGTGCTGGATGAAATGGTGTCCTTTCTAGAAGGC
>JANPKE010000092.1:0-1681 GCA_031425875.1 Nitrospirota bacterium | reverse complement strand
CTTGGTCGCGGACGCCAGAATCTCGGGCCATCGGTTTTCCACATGGCCTGCCTTCGCCCCGAGGGCGGTGAGGTGAACCGTCACGACACGGTTGTCGATTTCCCGACGGCGCCGGCGGACCAATCGCTTCCCCTCAAGTGTTCGGATGACTTCAGAAGCAGTCGGCAGTTTCACGGAGAGTTCTCGGGCAATCGTTGAAACGGTAGCCGAATGATTCGGTCGAGATCGGAGAAACGTCAGCACTTGGATTTGCAAGGGACCAATCCCTGCCCGTCCCTTTCGTCTCCAGGCACGGCTCTTCATCGCCAACCCGATTTTTGAAAGCCCCGTCACTAAACGATCCGGGAGCGACTCTTGATCAATCTTCATTAATGCGGTCATATGGTTTCCTCTCTTGTTGATCCGAGAGGGTCTCAGTCTATTGCCCCTTCTTCCTTTCCGTCAAGCCTGTTCCTCCAGCCATGAGCCACCCCCTACTTTTGATCTTCAGCGGACCACGAGCACGCCACAGTGGGCATGCTGCACCACACGGGTAGAGACGCTGCCGAGCAGCACTCGGCGGATTGCGCCCAACCCCTTCGCTCCGGTCACAATCAGATCCGCCTTCTCCTGTTTGGCCACTGTCAGAATCTCGTCCGCCGGCTTCCCCAGCCTCAAGACTTCTCGGATCTGGAAGCCTGATTTCGAGAGCTTAGCACCATAGCGCTGGACCAGCGCTTTCCCGGCTTCTTTTACTTCTGGATACTTAAAATAGGGCACGGCGTGCACCACGGTCACCATGATCGGTTCGCGATCCAGACCATCAGGTGTCGGGTTGACGTTGCGAATCAGAAACTTAACCGCCTTATCTGAGGCTGACGAGCCATCAATTGCTAGAACCAGATGCCGTACAGGCCGAGGACTCTCTTTCACCACCAGTACAGAACAAGGTGCATGGTGAATAGCATGATTCGAGATACTGCCCAGCATAAAGCGGTCTAAGGCATCCAAGCCTCGGGACCCGATCGACAGCAGTCCGACCCCACGCTGCGCATGCTTCATGATCGTGGCTGCCACCGCGCCCTGGTCAGTCGTCACGGTCCCGCTCAAGCCAAGCGTTGACAACAAACCCTCCGACTCTTTCTTAGTGGACTTGGCCGCTGCCTCCATCCGCTTGACATCGGACTGAATGTATCGCCCGGTCCCGACGATTGCCGGCTGGGTCATAAAGGGAGCCCGAACGCTCGCCACATCGATGATATGCAGCACACGAACGACCGGCTGCACCGCGAACGGCATCTCCGCTAACCACTCGATCGCCCACTTGCCATGTTTCGACCCATCAACTGTCGCAAGAATCTTCATGTCGGATATCCTTTTGTTCGACGAGATGTATCCATGTTGTTCACAGGACCGTACGAAAGCGTTCTCGAAATGCTTCTGGAGACAGGCCGGCCAAAGCGGCATAGCGGCCCAGCATGTCCCGATTGTTCACGTCGGCTTCCGTGAGTCGAATCATGTATTGCCGGGCAATCTGGTAGGACTGGGATTCGATATCCACCATCCTCACCTTGGTCCGTCCAGTGGAGGAATCCACCATCTGCTTGAATGAAATCGGGGTAAACCGTCCGTTTTGAATCGAGACCATGGCCGATGTCCCGCCATCGAGTACATACTGAGCAGCGCAATAGCCGAGATCGCG
>JANPKE010000091.1:0-5363 GCA_031425875.1 Nitrospirota bacterium | reverse complement strand
ACCACCGGATGGGAACCCATGTCGATGGACCCTTTAAAGAACGCGCCTTCTTCCAGCGAAAACGACGGGGAGGCAATATCGCCGAGCAGGACCGCCGGCTTCAGGAGCTGGATCTTGCTGCTCGCGGTGACGTTCCCTTGGATTTTCCCTCTGCAGACAACGGATTCGGCAACGATCGAGCCTCGGATAAGGGCATTTTCGCCGATCACCAACATGCCCTTGGCGTGGATTTCTCCTTCGATGGAACTATCGATTTGAACGGTGCTGTGAAAATGGACGACGCCTTTGAATGTGACGTCTTTCCCTAGAACGGTAAAATTCGCATTGTCAGCTTCGAGTTCTCGTTTTTTGTCCCACATGATGGCGATCCTCTTTTAAGCTGGAGATGAGCGTATCCAATCCTTCTGATCGACACAGGCTCTTCATCGTGAGAAGTGGGAGTGGCCTGTGCGTCCTGCCACTAGAAATCGAAGGACAACATACAGGAGTCGAGGGAAAGAATCAAAGGCAGATTTGTACGTATCCCTTTTGGTCGGGATCGAGGGCTATTTCTTGGCGGAGGGGTGTTGCTGAGTTGGTTTCTTTTCCGAACTATTTCCGGTGATGGAGGTGATGGTCTTGCCGATTGCCGGTCCGATCTTGGGGATTTCTTTTTCGATGTTCTGCGCGGCGCTTCGTACCCCGCGCGCGAGGTCTTCGACGGTCAGGCCTTTGCTGCGTTCGGGCTGCTGGGATTCAGCCCGCGCAAACCCGTTTCCCACCATGAGAAACAGGGGCAAGAGCCAAAGGAGTCGTTTCGTCACACCTTGTCGATCCATGGGGAAACTATAGCAGACGAGGAGCGGTCATCAGCACGGTGCGCCGGATGGAGTATTCGGGTGGGATCGCGTATGATCGCCCAGCAGGATGCGGAAAAAGACCGCCAGCGGCGTTCTCGCATCGCTCAGAGGCTCAACGTACGGTCCAGAGTACGGATTCGCCTCTTTGCTCGCTGCGGCCTTGCTGGACGGTCTTTTTGCGCATCTTGCATGGTTATTCAACGTCGTCTCACACCTCGATATCCGTGACGGCGACATAGGTCAACATGAGTTTTTCCGCAGCCAGCTAGGTCTGCAACCGGTATATCAGGGGGGGAGTGTCCGATGGATGTCGATGCGTCATCACGGCGGTTGGTCGTTATTGGGTGTCTCTGTGCCGGACTCGGCGTGGCAGCTGGCGCCTTCGGCGCTCATATGCTCAAGGACATCCTGGAGCCACCAATGCTGGCCGTCTACGACACGGCGACCCGTTACCAGATGTATCATGCCTTCGGCATGGTCTTGAGTGGGTTTGCGGTGCGGATCGGTCGCGATGCGGGAGCAGCCAAAGCTGGCTGGCTGTTTTTGGCGGGGATGTGTTTGTTTTCCGGTAGTCTGTACGGTGTGTCGTTGTTGGGAGTGCGTTGGCTCGGAGCGGTGACGCCGGTTGGCGGAGCGCTGTTTATCGTGGGGTGGTCGGTGCTGGCTTGGCGCGCATACCGTGGGGCTGGATGTTGAAAAAGTCCGCCAGCTTTGTTCTCGCATCGCTCAAGGCCTCAACGTACCAACTGCGTACGCCTCGGCCTTTCGCTCGCTGCGGCCGCGCTGGACGGCCATTTTGAACATCCAGCGGGTGTGCTGCACAATCTTAGGCTGTAGTAGTTTCTCGGTATCCGCTAAGGCTGACAGGGGGCGGTACGTTTGGCCGTGATCGGTCCCCATCCTCCCATGTTGTTCACGAACGACCCTTCGATCTTCGCATCGTCCTTGATGAACAGCAGGCTGTCCTCTTGGAGCTGGCCGTTATGCTCCCATCGCAAGTAAATGGCATCTCCTAGAATTATGATCTCGGTTGGCGCTGCGGCCTGAGCCGAGACCTGTCCGGGTGGGGGGAACATGATGGTGGCCTTCTGTTCTCCATGGATCTGGTGGTTATGAATAATCCATTGCCAAGTTCCGCACAGTCGAGCCCGGCCTTTCGTCTGCCGGATACGTTCTTTCCACCTATAAATATCCCACCACGTTGCGGTCGCCTTGTGACTGGCTTCCAGCGCAGTACGGTTCGCAGCGAGTAACAGCTCCGTATTCTTCGGCTGGACTGTCGCGTGAGATGGCCCTGTTCCCTGGTCTGTCTGGACGAGACGGAGCAGTTCGGAGAGTGAGGTGACCTTGCTGCGGCTCTGTATCCAATCCTGCCTGGTTGCGTGAAGCGAGGTGTTGGTCGTGGAAGGCGTTTCACCATGGCCGATCGAATCAGCCAACTGCCAGACAGTCATGGCTGCCATCAGTTCAGAGATGGATTGGGACAATTCAGCCAGACCCAGCTCCTTGACCAATTTACTTGAAAGGCGTTTGGCCCCGACGGCCCTTGCCGCATCGTTGAGACCGAGAGCAGGGCCGATTGTTGCGGTGAACAGCGCTTGGGCACTCGCATCTGAATCGAGTGACACGAGTTGGTTCCCTTTTTGTGAGACCATCTGAGAGAGCAGCATCGGCGACGCATCTTCCGCTCGGACCAGAGGGAACGACAGGAGGATGGAGGTCGCCATGATGATGGCAAGGAGCCCGACCGTGGTATCCCGACGTACACCGAGCTCTCGGCGACGACAAGGTGGACCCGCGAGAACTGAGTGGGCGTGAGTTGGATTGCGAGGAGACCGTGTGCCGTGGGTCATGTTCCCTGGAAGCAAGACTTCAAAAAAATCGCGGTGCGTTCCCAGGCGAGGGCCGAATCGTGAGGATCATAGGAGGCCGGCTTCATCTCGTTGCAAAAAGCGTGGCCCGCCTCGGGGTAGAGATGAATCTCGACTCGCTTGGCATATTCGGCGGAGGCGCTGCGCAGTTGCTCGACGTCGTCCTGGGTCGCCCAGGCGTCTTTCCCTGCCTGGTGATAGAGCACCGATGAAAAGAGGTCTTTCATCAGCTCTTTGGGAGTGACCGGCTTGCCGTAGTAGGAGACGGCCGCGCGCAACCGTTTTCGATGGCAGGCGAAACGGAGCGCATAGGATCCGCCCATTCCATACCCGACGACTCCATGAATATTTTTCTTCAGGAAGTGGCAGGTATTCAGGTATTCACAGCAGGAATTGATATCCGTGATGACATGCGCGTCGTTTTGACGTTCCTGCAGCGCGGCTGCCACGTCATCGTTGGCGGTCACCATTCCTCCCAGCCGGCCGTAGAGATTGGGAATGATCACGGCATACCCTTCACAGGCCAGCCGGGCGCCCACATCCTTCATCTGCCCAGTTAATCCCCACCAATCATGCAACAGGACAAGCCCCGGATAGGTCCCCGGTTGTTGCGGCCAGAAGAGCAACGAATCGATTTGGTGTTCCTTCGGCATTTTGCTCTTGAAGTAGGGGTCGACCATCTGATCGGTATGCGTGGGGATCGGTACGCCGCTTGGGAAGCGGGCTGTTCCTGTTCCGATCTGTTCCAATGTGAACGGTGTGGCGTGCGTCGTGGACATGGTTGGAATTTTTTATCGGAGCGGCCTTGTATTCAGAAAGGCTGTACTATATGAACCCCATTCCGGGAATGTCAAATGAGTCTCATTGACTGAATATCCGGCACCGATTACAGTGACTCCCTTGTGAGGGTGTGTGAAACGAGATTGCATCGGTGTGGGGTTGATCGGCGTGGGGCGGCACGGGATGCGCTATGCCCGGCACATTGTGCACGATCTCCCCACCGCTTCTCTCAGGGCCGTCTGCCGGCAGCATCCCGAACAGGGGCTCGATCTTCCCGGAGCCTCCTCGGTCACAGTGTACAAAGAGCCTCAGTCGCTGATTGCCGATCCCCTGGTCGATGTGGTTCTTGTCGTCACTCCGCCAATCTATTCCCTGGATATTTGTCGGATGGCGGTCCTGGCCCGCAAGCCACTCTTGATTGAAAAACCGTTGGCAACTACCGCTGCCGATGCTCAGGCGATAGTCGTCCTGGCTCGTGAGGCGGAGGTGCCGCTGATGACGGCGCAGACCCTCCGGTTCGACTACACGATTCAGCAGATGAAGACCCTGCGGCATCGGATCGGGCGATCGGAACGATTGGACTTGATCAGCCGGATCGAGGTCAAATCAACGGCTCCTGACCATGCCGTCGGCTATGGCAAGCGGGGAGCCCTGCTGGAAATCGGAGTGCATATGCTCGACCTGGTTCGATTTCTGACTGGTGAAGAAGTATCCACAGTGCGTTGTACGATGGACATCCTCCCGCCGGCTGCGCCGGAAACCACGGCCTCCGTTGACCTCACCACTGGGGGAGGAACAGTATGCCGGATCGAAATCGCACGGGTAGCGGCGGGGCGTGTTGGGCGAGCAGTATGGAGCGGCTCGTATGGACGACTGGAGGCCGATTGGGGCCAGCGCCGGCTCCAGTGTTCTGACAAAATCGGAACAACTGACTTCGATTTCCCTCCAGCCCAGACGGTCCTTGCCACCCTTACGGCGTTCTTGCTGGCCGTGAACGACGACACACCAATGCCCATCACAGGCGAAGACGGGTTCCGTGCGGTGGAAATTGCCGAAGCCTGTTACCGCTCAGCGCAAGACGCTGGTGCGCCGGTCACCCTGCCCGTTGTTCCATCTCATTCCGCGACGATGTGAGTATCGGTTTCTTCAACGCCGTCGACCGCATGGATCTTGGTGATGACGACGTCGGACAGCGCGCGTTCATCCTGTACGCTGATAAAGAGGAAAATATCCGGACGGCCGAAACAGGAATGGGCTTGTTCGACTCCGGGCATGCGCTTCAGCGTGGCGACGACATCTTTGGTTTTGCCCGCTTTGACCTTGATGAGAATGTAGGCTCTCGTTGCCATGTGATCCTCCTTCTAAATTAGGTGTGCGATATGAGCTAGAAACCAGAAACTTGCAAGGCCTATCGTCCCCCTGTTCCCGGCATAGCGTTCCGTCGGGAGGTGTAAATCTCTTCAAACGTGTTTCCACGCGCGGCAAGTGCCGACCGGCTATCTTTTACGAGCTGCATGAGTCGCGTGAAATCATCGACGGACAGGTTGAACTGTCTTAGTCCGGTTGTCAGCCGCTGTCGTTCTTCGACCGATGTCGGTAGGTCCGCGTCCGCGAGCGCCTCCAGCATGTCTGCGGTCCATCCGCTTGAGCGAAATCGTTCCAGGACTGTTGATGTGTTCTCGCCGTGCTTGGCGGCAACGGCACGGTGCGCGAAATCCTGTAACCCCCCATCTGTGCCTGTGGCGAAGGCGGATTGAAGCTGAATGACGGACTGAATGACACGATCCGCTTCTCGGCTGCCCTCAGGCGGAAGCACCTGCGCCTGTTCCAGTGTCGCGAGGACGGCCATGGCCGATCCGACATAGGGAGATGC
>JANPKE010000090.1:0-2780 GCA_031425875.1 Nitrospirota bacterium | reverse complement strand
CAGCATACGATCGTGGCAGGGGGAGAGCAGGCCTGTGATCCGCACAATGAAGGAAGCGGACCGTTGTCGGCTCATCGGAGTATTATCTTCGATGTGTTCCCTCGATCGGCAACAAGCCGCTATTTTGCTGACATGTCGAGGACGGTGATCCGCGGGAAGGTGAGCCAGGAACTCAAACGGCTGTATGGCGCCGTGAAGGATGCTCAGGAAGACGCCATCGACAAGATCAAAGACGGCGTCGACGGGATGAAGATCCATCAGGGCATCTGCGCACGTTTTGAAAAGGCCGGATACAAGACCGGTTTGGTGAATGGCCGCATGCAGGGGTATTTTCACGGGACCGGGCATGGAGTGGGGCTCGATATTCACGAAGCGCCACGGATCAGTCGAACTGGGTCACTCCTCCAAGAGGGCCACGTCGTCACGGTTGAACCAGGGCTGTATTATCCTGGATTGGGGGCAGTCCGCATTGAAGACATGGTGCTCGTCACCAAGGACGGCTGCAGGAACCTCACCAATTTCCCGAAAATCTTCGAGCTCGGATAGACAGCCGTCTGGACCAGGCTTCTCATCTCCGCGTTTTTCCATCGGGTGTGCACTCCGCTTTGGCTCAGGGATGTCCCACGCATTTCACTTTCTGGACGAAGTCGCCATAGCTGATCTGGCGTTCGACGCCTCCGGCGATTCGCTGCAGGAACTTTTCCATGGGGCGACATGCGCGGTGATCGAAGCCTTGGCTGATCCGACAACAGTGGGACTCACTTGGCGACATGCGATTGAACGAACAGATGAGGATCCTGCTGAACTCTTGTTCGATTGGCTCTCGGATCTCGTGTACTGGAAGGATGCAGCCGGGGTCGTCTTCAGTCGATCGGAACTCACGCTGACTCGCCAGGACCACGGCTGCTGGAACCTGACGGGGGTATTGTACGGAGAGCCGGTCAATGGCTCAGCCCAGACATTGCGGGCCGATGTGAAGGGAGTCACCAAGCATCTCTATCAGCTGAGCCAAAATGGAGGCCGATGGACAGTGAGGGTGGTGTTGGACGTATGAAGCTGAATACCGAGATGCGGGTCAATCGGATCACCGACGAGGTGTGGGAGATCCCCATGACCGAGAAGTCCGGCATGCTGGTACCCGCGCGGATTTATGCGACACCGACGATTCTGCAATCGATGGATGCTGGAGTGTTCGAGCAAGTCACGAATGTGGCCTGTCTTCACGGGATCAGGCGCTATGCCTTATGCATGCCAGATGGGCATTGGGGGTACGGGTTTCCCATTGGCGGCGTTGCCGCCTTTGATGTCCGTACCGGGATCATCTCGCCTGGCGGTGTCGGGTATGACGTGAATTGCGGCATGCGGCTTCTCAGAACGAATCTGACCCGGGAGGATGTGCAACCGCATCTGGAGCAGCTGATGACGGAATTGTTTCAGAGAGTGCCGGCTGGAGTCGGGGCAAGCGGGTTTGTGCGCTTGGATCATGCGTCATTCGATGATGTGATGACTCGTGGGGCTCGGTGGTGTATTGACCGAGGGTTCGGGTGGCATCGCGATCTTGAGGCCATTGAAGAAGGAGGATGTCTCGCGGGAGCTGATCCGTCAAAAGTCAGCGATCAGGCAAGAAATCGTGGGAGGAATCAGCTCGGAACATTGGGGTCTGGAAACCACTACCTTGAGGTGCAGGTGGTCTCAACCGATCGGGTCTTTGATCAAGAAACAGCCTCAGCCTGGGGCATCACTGGTCATGACCAGATTGTTGTGATGGTCCACTGCGGATCTCGCGGGTTCGGTCATCAGGTCGCAAGTGATTATCTCAAAGTATTTGAGAAAGCGATGCGACGATATGGGATTTCTGTGAAAGACCAGCAACTGGCCTGCGCTCCGTTCGCATCAGTGGAAGGGCAGGACTATTTTTCGGCGATGAACTGTGCGGCCAACACGGCTTTCGCCAATCGCCAGGTGATTACGCATCAGATTCGCGAAGCCTTCTCTGCTGTATTTGGCCGATCTGCAGAGGAAATGGGGATGGAACTGGTCTATGACGTGGCGCACAACATCGCAAAAGTCGAGCGATATCCGGAAGGCGATCTGGTCGTCCATCGGAAAGGATCTACGAGAGCATTGGGGCCCGGGAGTCCTGAGCTCCCGCCACGGTATCGGACGACTGGTCAACCGGTCATTTGCGGCGGCTCCATGGAAACCGGGTCCTATCTGTTGGCCGGAACGCAAGGCGCGATGCGTGACACCTTTGCGTCGACGATGCATGGGTCGGGGCGTACGATGTCACGGGCGCAAGCAAAGAAAACCATTCGGGGCGAGCAGGTGCAGAAACAGATGAAACAGCGAGGCATTCTCGTGAAGGCCGTCTCGATGTCGGGCCTGGCTGAGGAGGCGGGGTTCGCGTACAAAGACATCTCCGAGGTGGTCGAGACCGTTGATCGAGCAGGAATCACCAGGAAAGTGGCGGAACTGCGACCGATCGGGAACATCAAAGGATAGCAACGCACCGAATTACGATCGTGTACGGGAACAACGGAAGGTTGATCGAGTTCCTGTTACATTTTGGAGTTCATTCAGTTCCACCAATTGTGTTTCGGGCGAAGGAACCCTGAGCGACCTGTCGTTTCGAGGCTGCCGTTCGCAGTCTCATCGAAGTCAAGCCTGGTACTGCTCTTGAGTTACAGGTCCACACCTTCCGATCACGAACCCCCTATCCAGATTTTCCAAGCCGTCGTTCGGTGGTCCTGAGCCAGTGGTTTCGGATGTGAATTTCTGAA
>JANPKE010000089.1:0-6391 GCA_031425875.1 Nitrospirota bacterium | reverse complement strand
TGAGATCGCGCTGTTGAGTATATCCTTTCGCCATAAAGTTTCGCACGTCCCGAGTTGGCGGCATTATTCACCTCGTCTATGGTATTTTCGTTCCCCGGTCTTGTCGCCTTGCTACCGGTCGGGCCACGGCAGGTCAATCTCGAAGAGAGTGTGATTAAGAGGCGTTACGTGCAGCCTGATCCCGTATTCTTTCAAGATCTTGCCATTGTATTCCTTGCGGCTGTCGCAGGTGGCGTACTCGCTCGACTTGCCGGGCAGCCATTGATCCTTGGCTACGTGCTAGGCGGGATCGCCATCGGTCCGTTTACCCCGGGACCTATTATCTCGGGATCTCACACGTTCGATCTCTTTGCGGAGATCGGCGTCATTCTCTTGATGTTTTCGATCGGACTTGAGTTTTCCGTGAAGGACCTGATGGGCGTCAAATGGGTCGCTTTCGCCGGCGGACCGCTGGGGATCCTCATGGCCATCGGATTGGCAATTGTGACGGGGAACCAGATCGGGTGGTCTATGACCCAAAGTATCGTGATCGGAGCGGTCACTTCCATAGCGAGCACCATGGTGCTCGCCCGTATGCTCGTTGATCGGGGCGAACTTCGTACAAAGCACGGACGAGTGATGATCGGCATCGCTTTGGTCGAAGACGTGGCCGTCGTAGCCATGACGGTGCTCATGCCAGCTCTCGGAGAGTTCGACTCGGGACGATTGCTCGTGATCGGTCAAGCCTTGGCAAAAGCGCTCCTGATTCTCGTGCCGGTGGGGTACTTGGCCGCGAAAGTCATCCCGCCGATCATGACGCACGTCGCCAGAACCCAGAACCAGGAACTGTTCCTACTCGTCACCCTGGCAATCAGCCTTGGAACCGCCGCCGTCACGCAGATGATCGGACTTTCCCTCGCTTTGGGTGCCTTCCTGGCGGGCCTCATTATCAGCGCATCTGGGTATGGCCACGAGACCTTGGCCCGGCTGCTCTCACTCCGTGATGCCTTCGTCGCGCTCTTCTTCGTGACCATCGGCATTCTGATCGACCCTCGCGTGATCATTGATAATCTTTCTCTGCTTGCTACAATGATTGGCTTGATCGTGGGCGGGATGTTCGTGATTTGGACGACTGTCGTGCGGCTGTTCGGCTACTCATGGACCACGGCATTCTTGGTAGGGATCGGCCTCACTCAGATCGGCGAATTTTCGTTTGTCCTTGTGCAGGTCGCCAAAGCGTCCGGCCATGTCGGCGAGGAAGTGTACAATGCGACGCTTGCTGCTTCTGTCATCACGATTCTCATGAATGCGGCTCTTGTGCGATATGTGCCTGGCTGGTTCGTCCAGCGGCGTCTCGACCATACCCCGCACGAGGCAGCGCATTGGCCACGGGAAGGCGAACCGCTCCGGCACCATGTCGTCCTGTGCGGATTTGGACGAGTCGGCAGCTCCCTTGGGAAAGCGTTAGAGATCTTCAATCTTCCGTATGTGGTCATCGATCGAGATCCAGACATCGTACGCCGGCTACAAAGTCGAGGCACTGCTTGTCTCTATGGCGATGCCTCGCATCGCGAATTGCTGATGAAGGCTGGTGCGGCGGATGCGTCGCTGATCATCGTGGCACTACCTGAAATCGAGCCCGCTGCACTGACGGTGCGTCGCATCCGAGACTTCAGTCCGACAATTCCGATCTTAGCCCGGGCGCATGGAGTGGCGGAGGCGGAACGACTCGGTACGCTTGGGGCGACCGAGGTCATTCAGCCCGAAGTCGAGGCGTCAGCGACATTGATCCGGCATGCCTTGACCTGGTTCGGGGTACCGAAGGACCGCATTCTGGACTACGTGGATCAGTACCGGCAGTCCATGGAAAAGAAGGCGCAAAAAGATTGAAAGAGTCAGCATCCCATTTCCCAAAGCATGGCACTCGGTCGAAATGGGCGCACAATGTCCTTGATCACAGGCTTTTGCTTCGGCGCTCAGTTCAATCGCACTCCCACTTCGTCAAGATGACGCAACAGATCGGCCGGATCTTGATAGACGCGGTACGCGCCGGCCTGCTGAAGCTCCTCGCGCCCGTATCCCCCGGACAGCAAGCCGACCGCCAACGCCCAAGCCCGGCGGGCTGCCAACATATCCCAGACGCTGTCCCCGACGATCACGCACTGGTTCATCGGTACCTTGAGCCGCTGGGCTGCAGCAACGAAGAGATCCGGATCCGGTTTCGCATGCCGCACGTCATCGCGCGTCACGACAGGCACATCCTTGGATAGATTCAACAGGTTGAGCGTGGGCTGTGCACTGTGCAAACGCCCACTGGTGGCAATGGCATATGGCACGCCACGCGCCGAAAGCTCCGCCAATAGTTCTAGTGCACCCGGTAATACGTGCAATGCGCCGGCCTGTCGGCGATAGGCCTCGGCGTGGGTGCGCTGAATACGTTCCACTTCTTCTGTGCTGAGAACTCGTCCGATCTCCCGAAGAAACGCCGACAACATGAGACCGCCGCTCATGCCGATCTGTCGGTGGATCCGCCAGACGGCCAACTCAATCCCGGCCCCCTGCATGGCTT
This sequence comes from Nitrospirota bacterium, assembly GCA_031425875.1. Lineage (GTDB taxonomy): Bacteria > Nitrospirota > Nitrospiria > Nitrospirales > Nitrospiraceae > Nitrospira_D. Next base: position 3,843 of record JANPKE010000089.1, on the reverse strand, counting down.
CACGCCAAGCCAGGACATGCTGGTAGACGCTGTCCACCAGAGTACCATCCAGATCAAAGAGAAAGGCTAATGAGCTACGGTCCGACAATGGTGTCATAATTTGTGGTCCCTCAGTGGTTCAATGCATGAAGTGATCAGAACGATACGGCCATGGGAGACAATACCGACATACCCTCCACTTAGAGGTGCAGCGGCTTGATCGGTGACACGACTGCTGCCGGGTTGTTTTTCCACACCGACTCATCGGCGTCAACATAGAGTTCCACTTCGTTGCCGTCGGGATCTTTGAGATAGAGACTCTGACTCACGGTATGATCGCTCATGCCGTCGATCGGGATCCCGGCTCCGTCCAACTCTCGTTTGGCCTGACGCAGCTCATCAAGACTGTCACCGACTTTGATGCCGATATGATAGAGCCCGCGACGGCGACCGGCTGGAGGCCCCGGTGCATCACCGACTGCGATGAGGAGTAGCTCATGATGCGTTCGCCCGGAAGTCAGCGCAGCGGCCGCCCCATTGAAGATCCGCCCTACTTCCTTAAATCCTAGTAGGTTCCGGTAGAAGCCGAGCGATCGTTCCAGATCTTTCACATAGAACACAACGTGACCCAAATAATGTACGTTCATGTTCGATCCTCTTGTAGGGGGTTGGTCCGGACGGTGTGCCGCTTGGCGGCCCTCCATTCAGTTACCCCCTGCCGAATCAGCCAGAGTTCCTGACGCAATGCACTCATGTCACGAGTCTCACTCCCCTCTATTCCACCATTCTCGGTATGATCGGATCTTAAATCGAGACATAGTCCGGAGCGAGACAATCCGAGACTACACCTTGTTCTCCAAAGCTCGATCAAGATTGAAGGCGGCACTGATCAGCGCCAAATGGGTGAAAGCTTGAGGGAAATTACCGAGCGCTTCTCCGCCGGGTCCGGTTTCCTCGGCATAGAGTCCCAGGTGATTAGCGTAGCCCAACATCCGTTCAAACAGCAGGCGGGCTTCATTGAGCTTGGCGCGATCAACACGTCCTGCTCGGGCGAGGGCTTCCACCAGCCAAAACGTGCACATATTGAACGTTCCTTCTTTTCCATGCAAACCGTCTTCGCCCGTCTCGCTGTCATAACGATACACTAGCCCGTCCGCAACCAATCCACCGTGTTTGGGCGATCGATTGATGGCCGCCAAGGTGTCGAGCATCCTTGGATCGTTCGGCGAGAGGAAAAACACGAGCGGCATGATGAGATTGGAAGCATCCAACGAATGGCTGTCGTAATGCTGAACGAACGCTCGTCGCTCGGCGTTCCATCCCCGCTGCATGATCTCCTCGTACATCTGATCCCGCACACGCAGCCATCGATTGCGATCGGCGGGGAACGACCGCTTGTCGGCCAAGCGAAGACCTCGATCCATCGCGACCCAGCACATCAATTTGGAGTAGACAAACTGCCGGCGTCCGCCCCGGGTTTCCCAAATACCTTCATCCGGCCGCTGCCAGTTGTCACAGAGCCAGTCAAGCCGATGCCTGATTCTCATCCAGGTGTCATGACCGATCGGCATCACATGCTTGTTGTAGAGATAGACGGCATCCAGCAGTTCGCCGTAGATGTCCAGCTGCAGCTGGTTATAGGCGCCGTTGCCGATTCGCACGGGTTTCGCGCCGCAATAGCCGTCCAAATGGTCGAGCGTCTGTTCCGTCAAATCGTGACGACCGTCGATTCCATACACGATCTGCAGGGAGCCATCCGCCTCAACCTCATCCGCGCGCGCCGCCAGCCATGTCAGGAAACGGTCCGCTTCCTCGGTGAACCCAATTTTCAGAAAACCATAAACGGTGAAGGCTGCGTCGCGCATCCAGGTATACCGATAATCCCAATTGCGGACGCCGCCGGGGGTTTCCGGCAGGCTGCAGGTCGGCGAGGCCACGATGGCACCGGTCGGCTCGAACGTCAGGAGCTTCAGGCAGAGGGCGGAGCGGTGGACCATTTCCCGCCATCGACCGGTGTACGTACATCGCGAGAGCCAGTGACGCCAGTACTTTACGGTGTGTTCGAATAGTTCATCGGCTTCGTGCGACGACGGCCAGGACCCGCAGCTTTCCTCCGCTTCAATAGGTCTGAGCACGAACACCGCCGACTGCTCTTCTTGCAGAACGAAGACCGATCGGACTCCCCGACCATCCTGGGTGAGCGGGATATCTGTGGCTAGTCCGAGGCTGAGATCGGCTGAATGAAAGCAGGCTCCCTGCTTTGTCAACCGCGTATGATGGGGCGTGCGCGCGTAATTGAAGGCCGGATGGCAGCGGACATGAAACTCCATACTCCCCTGGGTCACGCGGACCCGGCGGATGAGTTGATGGCGCCAGGACGATTCCGGAGGCAAGCCGACCGGCATGAAATCCAGAATCTCGGCGATGCCGGTCGATGCATGAAAACGCGTCACCAGCACATTAGTGTCCGGCCAGTAGAGCTGCTTTGAAGAACTCGCGGGATCGACGGGGACGATCTGGAATCGCCCGCCCTTCTCATCGTCGAGCACGGCCGCAAATACGCTCGGCGAGTCGAAATGCGGCAGGCACAGCCAGTCAATCGATCCGCTCAGCCCGACCAGCGCAGCCGTACGCATGTTGCCGATCAAGCCATAATCTTTGATGGGAAGATATGCCATGGAACCGGCCTTACATCATTCCACTACAATTACGACTGTCGTTTCGACTGGATTACCGACATTTCGATCGAGTGTTCGATCGAGTGATTGAGCTTCATGTCGAATAGGAGTCATGATTTCCAGAGATCGATCACCACCCCGCTTTCGTTCAGCTCCACGGTGATCATCGTCCCCTCCTTAATAGGCCTGGCTTTCACTTCGAGACGCTCAAGCGGAAACACCTGTTCACCCTCCGGGGTCCACAGCTTGACTTGCTTCTTATCCCTGCCGACATAGATCAACTTCCCTGAAACCAATCGATGGGATTGAGCATGACCTTTCATGTGGTGATCGATGACCATGTTTTCTTTGTCGAGCCAGAGATCCATTTCATCTCCCACTGCGATACCACGAGGCGCGGTTTTGATGCTCAATCGATAGGTGGCGAACGGGCCTTTGACCAAGACCAGGCCGGACTCAATTTTTTCCACCGTGCCGTGCGTCTTGATTCTGTAGCCGGCTTTAGTTTTTGGCTGCTTGTTGAAGCTCATTTCCACAACAAGTCGATGGATGTCAATGACTTTCCCAGCTTCGTTCAGCTCGATCGTCACCGGCGCCCCTTCCTCCATAGATCCCAGCTTGGATCGTCCTGCCTGCACGTCAAAGGCTTTCTCTCCTTCAGGTGTCCAGAGTTTGATTTCTCGTCGATCCCCGGTCGTATAGGCCAGCGCGCCCGAAACATATCGATGGGAATGAGCCGGTTCTCCTTTTCGATGCACGTCGATCACGGCATTGTTCTCATTCACCTGCATTTCTACTTCTTCACCGACTTTCAGCTTCTCAGAACCCGGCAATGAGAAGGTCATTGATCCCCACGATGTTTTCACGTGGGCGAGACCGGATTGCACTTTCGAAACCACGCCGCTGACCTTTATGTGTGCGGCGGCTCCTTGATTGCTTGTTTCATCTGCAAACCCGCAGGGAACCATCAACAAGATATTCAAGACCACCACACCAAACCGTATCAGCTTTGCCTTCATCATTTTTCTCCTTATGTTCAACTGTCTGACCACTACTATCTCCTGTTCCTTCACACCGCCGTATTCGTTGGTCTCATCACGAGCTCCGTCCCCGAACCGCATCCATGCTCCAGATACCGGACCCCTGGGACGAGATGTACAAAAACGTGAAGCAATACAGAACTGCG